>JBAXGS010000072.1:0-4607 GCA_037139275.1 bacterium
TGTTTGTTGTGTTTGTGTTGTTCTGTATGGTCTTTTTGTGTTCTAGATACTAGGCTGAAATCGCTGACAGGTGGAAAATGGCTTTTAAAAGTTACGCACCCTGAAAAATATGTATCAACATCAACCGTTAATATAATCAGTTGTTTCATTCACACATAATACAGAGGATGTGATGTTTTTGTTCTGGTTTGTTTTTTGTTTCAACATGAACAAACCATTCTTTTCTGAAACCAAAAAGCTAGGAATGGATGAAGATTATTATTGGTAAATACAAGAGGATAGGCTATGAATACAAAAAGCGTTGTGTTTTGTGTGACTATGTTAGGGAGTTGGTGCGGGCATGCTTCTTTTACAGTTACTTTACAGACAGGTGATTTGCCCCTGCAGTGTACTGTGCGTCCATTGAGTGCGCATGAAATTGAGGCGCTGTTTTTCACTGATGAAGCAATGAGTTACGCCAAAAAGCTAGCGACCTTCGGGCTTTTTTGTTCAGGAGAAAGCGCAATTGCCGGAGCTGCACTTGCTACATCTCAAGCATTAAATTATCAAAATATGCAGATTTTTAAAGAATTATTTGAGCCAGTGCAGGTCGTAATACATAATAAATCAGATGCGCCAATCACAATTACTAGAAACCAGTATATTACTGCATATGCAAAAGCGGCGGTACTTTCTGAAGATTTGATTCACTTGTATCCGAATTTTAAAAAACATGTGACTAGCTCCGCTATTTGTACGGGAGTTCTTGGAGTCACTACCTTGGCGTTTGCAGGACTCGGTATTCGTGCATGCCGCAGTGACAGTTCGCTGCTGGGGGGAATGTCTCTTTTTGCCGCAGTATTATTTGCGATTCCTTTATTGTTTAGTAGTTATTTTACCGCGCGCGCAGTAAAACTCAGATATAAGTATAATAAGTTAAAATCGCTGGCGCCTATGCTTAAAAAACAAAATGGTATCAGCGCACCATTACTTCAAGCAGCAACGTATACAATACCGCCATATGCAACATTTACCGATGTACTTGTTATATATAAGCCAGCTTTGGCGCCAGATGTTACTTCAGTTTTAGATACAGTGCCATTAAAAAGGGTTACATGATTACCTCTGATTGGCTGGCATGCGTAATGGTTGGCGTAGTAGGCGCGGTACTTGCTTCAAGTACTGCATACTACGCCTCGATTAATACCGGCGTGCCCGGAACAACGTGCAGGGTTCGCTCACTGAGCGCCCATGAGCTTGAGCTATTATTTTTCAGAGACCAAGCATTCAGGTATACTCGGGATTTAATGGTATGGGGTGCTTTTAAAAACGATACGGAGGGGGCTTTATTGTATCTTTCTCAGCGTGATAATAAAGACTTCTTAAAGCATTTACATGAATTGTATGAGCCGGTTGAAGTGAGTATTCAAAACAATTCTGATGCTCCGGTAGTTGTTCCACGAACAAATTATATTAAAGCATATGGGCACGCTGCCGTTGTTGCTGAAGAGCTGGTAAAAAGGTATCCCGGCTTTAAAAAACATACTGTTTTGGCCTCGTTGTATGCAGCAGGGCTGGGGGTAGTAGCATTGCCGTTTGCTCTAATATTGGCTTTTTGTGCTGCGGCATCTTTTACGCAACTTAAGGGTGAAATTCTGGGAACAGGATTAGTCATTGGAGCGCTTGCCACTTTTATTCCAATGGCAATAGCTGCCTCTTTTGCAGGGCGAGCTCGGGCATTGCATAAAAAATACGAGCATTTAAAATCTCTTGCGCCGACAATTAAAAATGCCCAAGGTGTTAAAACCAAGCTTGCACAGACTGCAACGTATACAATTCCTCCTCACTCACAGTTTACCGATATTTTTATTCTCTATCGTCCACAGGTACTATCGGCAGCTTTGAAAAATAATCAGATATGTACAACACTATAAATATGTAAAGAGTGATTATGAAGCTATTAATTAGATTGATGATATGCGTAGCACTAGGAGCAGGGGTAAACATTACTGCGAGCCATTCTCGTTACACCTCAATTGATACGGGCCAACCAGATGTTACCTGCATAACCAGGCAGCTCGCAAAGCATGAAAAAGAGTGGTTATTGTTCGGCGATGAATATGTGAGATATGCCAAGCTTAATTTACAAGTTTTTCCAAAAGATTCTTTTTGGATGCTGCAATATCCTGAGTACAATCTGATTGAGGTGATTATTAAAAATGATTCTCAAAAGCCGCTTCTGTTGAAACGTAATGAATATCTTTCTCAATACAAGTCACATGTCGTAGCGTTAGACCACTTATTAGCACAGTATGCGTTACTCGCACGTCCAGATTCTTATGCCAGTAATTGTGCAGCGTTAGGAGTTATTGCTGCGATGCAAGCGACTCTGCTTGGTTTCGGGTTGATTGACGATAAAATCGTTAGAAGGGTGGCTGTAGGTGGGACTCTTTTTGTGGGGGCGTTGCTCGTATGGCTGAGCGTGATAGTCAAAAAAATGAGGCGATGCTTAGTAAAATATCGCAAGCTTAAAAATCTTGCGCCTGTACTTAAAACAGCTGATGGCAGGAAAACGCCAATGGATGTTAGTGATTTCTATACTATTCCTCCTCATACCACGTTTATTGATACATTGATTGTGGATCAATCGTCGGTAAAAAATCTGCCTCATGTCCCACAACCTCATAAAGTCGCGCCGGCTATTTGTTTTTAGGACCGGCGAGGTTTGTATCTGCTTTAAATTATGATATGCTCGATGCTCTGTGGTTTTAACACTATAGATATCTATCTTCATTTATTACACTTACGAGCTATAAAGAGGTTTTCATGAGTAACCCATTTTCAACACAATTGCGTCACGTTCTTACCACTGGCCTTGCAATGTTCTCTATGTTTTTTGGTGCCGGCAACGTCGTGTTTCCATTAATTGTAGGACAAATGGCAGGGGATCAAGCATGGGCTGCAATTATTGGGCTCTCATTAACTGCGGTGGGCATTCCGTTTATTGGGTTGTTTGCTATGGTGCTTTTTGAAGGTGATTACCACGCATTTTTTGCTCGTATTGGTCGTGTTCCAGGATTTTTAGCAACGCTGTTTATTCTGACACTTATTGGGCCTGTTGGCGCAATCCCTCGTTGTATTGCATTGTCATTTAGCACGTTGAAGATGTATGAACCATCTCTTTCAACCGTTTTATTTAGCCTACTTTCATGCATTTTAATCTTTGTGGCTACTTATCGCCGTAATCGCATTGTAGATTTACTCGGAGCAGTACTCAGCCCATTACTGGTGGCAAGTCTTGCAGTTATTATTATCAAAGGCATTTGGACTCACCCTGCTGCAGCTGTTTCAGCATCTGATGTCTGGTCAACATTTACGTTTGGTATTAATGAAGGCTACAACACCATGGATCTTTTGGGGACCTTCTTTTTCTCAGGCGTTGTTATTGCTGGTCTGCGTGAAATTGTGGGCGGAGCAGGGAGTCAACGTGTAATTGCTCGGTATGCATTACAAGCTTCTTTCATCGGCGCTGCATTACTCGGTGCTGTATATGCTGGATTTATTCTTGTTGCCTCGTATTATGGAAATAGTCTTGCCGGACTTTCAGGAGAAGTACTCCTTGGCTCAATAGCCCACATTGTTCTTGGCAAAATTGGTGGATTATTTGTAAGTCTGGCCGTGGTGCTTGCTTGTTTAACAACGGCATTAGCCCTTGCATCAGTGTTTGCTGAGTTTTTACATATTCACGTATTTCGTAAAGTTGTGTGCTATCGCAGCAGCTTAATTTTGACGCTCATTACCACATTCATTTTTGCAAACCTGAAGTTTTCAGAAATTGTAGCGATGCTCTATCCCGTGTTAGTGATTATTTATCCTGTCCTTATGGTTCTTACCTTGGTAAACATTGCCTATAAATTATATGGCTTTAAACCAGTTAAAACACCGGTTGTGCTTGCAACAATTGCATCGATTGCCTGGTATCAAGTACCTCAGTTGCTGACGTTTATTGGATTGTAAGTCGGAATTATGCAAGAGAGAAGTAGGACTCGCTTTCTAGTAATAGCTCACGAATCGCCGATTCGTCTTTGCGAGCGGAGCGTGGCAATCCAGTACTATGTAATAGATTAAGAAGAATTGCTTCCTTGCCAACCTATGTCTCCAGGCTACGGCTGACTGGCAGTTTGCAATGACAGCTGTCGCTAAAAGACTGCAGTTTGCATGTTGTGAAAATAGGACATTTCTCAAATTTTATGAAAATTTAAGTTAAGGGGCGGCGCCCCAACAAAGGAACCTTATGGAACTTACCGAAAAAAAATCAAAGTCGTATAAAGAGAGTTTAAATCTACCCACCACGACATTATCTATTCGTGCCGCAATGGGCGAACGGGAGCCAGAGTTGCGAGCGTATTGGGCAGAAAAAGAGATCGAAAAAGAGTTCTTTGCAGGCTCTGGAGCTCCTTTTGTTCTGCATGACGGACCACCGTATACCAATGGGCATCTTCATGTGGGGCATGCACTCAATAAAACATTAAAAGATATCATTATTCGATCACAACGTATGATGGGAAAAGCTGTTCAATTTGCTCCTGGTTGGGATTGCCACGGGCTTCCTATTGAATTAAAAGTTG
>JBAXGS010000073.1:0-4560 GCA_037139275.1 bacterium
GTGGCCTGGTTGCCGGAGGCATCGGTGGCCGTGCAGGTGACCTGCGAATCGGGGAATCTAATTCTTCCAGTGCGGTAGTAATTGATCCATTCGCATGGAGCGTTCGCTCTGAAAACCAGCGATTAAATGTTACCCCATATGCGGCAAGTTCTTGTTTTTGCTGTTCTATAAGTTTTGCTTGTGCGTAATCGGTGAAAAAAGAAATTTCATTTTCAATAACAGAAGATCCATTGGCAGCAATACACTCTTCGGCTAGAGTGATAAGATATTCTCCGTGATAACCTTCTTCCGGAATTTCAGCCGCATGGCCAAGATTTTGGAGACATCGCGCTTTGAGTGATGCGCCAAGTTTATTCATTTGTACGCCAGCATCGTTGATGTAAAACTCAGTATGCACAGTGTTGCCCGCAAATGTTAAAACTCGCTCCAGAACGCTTCCAATAATGGCATTTCTTCCATGTCCTAAGTGTAAAGGCCCGGTTGGGTTTGCGCTTACAAACTCTATAAGGTATGACGGCGTTTGCTGGGGAGGACTGGGAAAATCTGTACTTGAAGGAGCGTAAGGAGCTCTGCCTATATGGAGAGGAAATGCTGGATTTGATTGTGAAAAATCAATAGCGTTTGCTGCTGAATTTTGAGTGGCTTCAGCTTGAAAATATGCTTTTGCATCAGTTTGAAGAGTGCGTGCAATAATTGACCAAAAGGTTGGAGTCACCGTGATATTGATAAAGCCAGGTCCCGCAATGGTAATGGTGTCAAGATAGGTGAGGAGTGGGCTCTGAGATGAATGCTCGGTGAGTGCTGCGGTAATAAGCTCAGCAAGCATACGGGGAGGCTTTTTAAGGAGTCGGGCCAGCGTCATTGCTGCGTTGGTTGTCAGGTCGCCGGTGTGGTGAGATGATGCGTCAAGGAGGGTGGCAGTGGTTCCTGCTTCGAGTATCTCACGCGGTGTGAGAGAGAGTTTTGTGGCAATACAAGAGATAATTGCATGTGAAAGTTGGTTGAGCGTGATCATAGAACAAATCTTTTATGTAAAACATGAATAACAGCAACAGTATTTTAAGGCCGTTATCGTATCAAAGAGTTGTTAAAACGTCCAACGAATACTCAGTTGCCCGCTGCCGGTGTAAATACGCGTTGGACAGACTGATCGGTGGCCAAGTACTGGCCAATAGACACAGACTTCGATGTGTGGAACAAAGCGATGGCTGAGTGATGGGGTAAACCCTGCCTTTGCAAAGACTGCATGATTCTTCCAGCGAAGAAGTCGTGGGTCTGCGTTGAGGCGTTTGTTTTGTTGTCCTGGTAGGTCTTTTAGTTTGGCGCCTTCCCAGTTTGCACCAAGGAGGACTGCGGTATCATCCAGGGTGAGTTTGGTTCTTTCTTGGTAGGCAAAATGGTAGCCACTGGCAAGGTAGAATCCTTTGAATCGATTAAAATTGGCAGTTCCTTCCAGAACCCAGAGTGTGCCAGGATCTTTGCGTACCACGCCAGTGCCGATGAGCGGTGGGGTGCTGATATATGACGCCGGATTTGTGTCGTCACGTACAATGTGCATACGGTCACTAAAGCGTCCATGCACCGTTGTTGCGGCTGCTACTTCAATGGCAAGATGGCTTGCAACTTGTGCATTGAGTTCTGCTTGGACTGAATACCCATGGGTAAAACCATGGAGCAAGAATGCAGGCGCAAGAGGGTGGTCAAACTGTGACGGGGCAACGGTGTATCCAAACATAAGACTGCCGCCAATTTCTTGAAAGATGTTGCGGGTGAGGTCTGCGCGTCCGGCCCACCCGGCAAACAAGCCTGCTCGTTCAATACACAGACGGCGATGGTTATACGTTATGCTTGGGTGGTTGTTTTCTCCTAAAAATTGATCAAAATGAGCCAAAAATGAAGTGGTGTATGCATGATTAGCATCAAGGCCGGTAGCATTAGGCTTTTGGGTGAGGACTTGGTCAACAAATTGTGTTTGAAGTCTGATAAAAAGTCCGCTAAAGAGGTAGTGAGTAAGTGCGACATGATATGATTGTAGAATGTATTCATTGCGAGGGTCTTGAAAGCGGAGTGCGGCCGATATGGGTGTGTTTTCTCCATCTTTATTAATCAAAGACTCGGCGCCATCAGCGGTGAAATAGGTAGAGGAGCTGCCGCTTGATCGAGTAGGAAGTCCTTTGTAAAGAGTGCTGAGCTCTGCAGTGCCATATTGCTCCAGGAGTGGAACTTGGTCGCCGATACTGTTATAGCTGAGCGCGCCTTGCGTGCGGCTCATGCCAAAACCGAATGTAGTGGTTTTTCGTTCAAATGGTTTGATAGGAATATGGGGAGCAATAGGTTCCTGAGGGCTTACATAGAAGAGAGTAGCAGTAGCAGAAGATGAGAGCGCGCAGCAGATGAGGGAGAGAAGCATGGTGGTACGCATTATAAGTAAGCTCCTTGTGCTAAGGGACATGATTGTTAATTGGTAATCGGCGGCAGTGTAGCGGGAAAGATCCTCGTTTGCCAAGAGTCTAAAGTTGGTTATACTGCTCGCTCAGAACAGGACTATAATAATGAACGTATAAGAAGTGCAATAAGGTTGAAATTATGAGCGCACAGAATGATCAACGCTGGATGACTATTTCGAATGTTTTGTCTGTGCTTCGTATTTTGGTAACTCCGGTCATTGTGTATACCCTGCTCATGCATTTTTGGCATGTTTCTTTTTGGTTATTTATCGCTGCAAGCTGCACCGATTTACTTGATGGGTATTTTGCCCGGGTCTTTCATGAGCAGACAGTTCTTGGCCATTACCTTGACCCGCTCGCAGATAAAATTTTACTTGTTTCTTGTTTTTGTACATTTGCGTATGTCCAGCTGGGCATGATTCCTTTGCCGGTATGGTTTATTACGTTGGCGCTGCTGCGTGAGGCGATTATTATTTGTGGAGGAATTGTTTTGGTTGCGCAGCGTCAAGGGCACACCACCGCTCCTACTTTTTTGGGCAAGGTAACTACCGCAAGCTACATGGTGCTTATTTTATGGATGTTTCTGTGCCACTTTGCTGGGTGGGCTCCCAGTAAAAGTTTTTATAGCGGCGTTGTGGTGTGTGCGTTCTTTGCAGCACTTTCGTTGATGCAGTACTGTGTTCGGGGTGTAAACAGTTTGGGATTCAGGCGCTAGAGTATGCTGCCAGCACTGAAGAGTTTCTTGGTTAAGCATTGCTGAATACATGCTCTGGTAGAGCAATATCAAAATAAGAGTAGTAAAAAAACACAATATACTGTACTATTTGGCCACTCATATCGATCGAAAGCTCGATTGATAGGTGGAAGAAGGAGATTGTGGTGCGGAGTGTTTCTGGTAAAAAAGAGACTCCGCACCACTTTTATTTTGCTTTGCTAGATACTGTGGTATAGACGTTGTAAGATCTTTTCTCTTGAAGAGCTTACTTTTGAGTCTGGCATAGTAATAGGTCTTTGTGAGGAGTTGGAAGAGTGATTGTAAGTAAGATTAATTTTGTCGACGAAAGCCTGTTCATCACAGCCTCAGGCGACGATCGGGTAATCCACAGGGTATTCAATCGTCTCTCTAAGTTAAGACTGGATTGCCACACTTCGTTCGCAATGACGGCAAGCGCGCCTGGAGGGATATTGTGTACGTATGGAGTCCTACGTTTTGGGAAAGGTTTGATATGAAAAAAATACTAGCGTACTGCCTGTGTATGCTCTTAAGCATTGCAATAGTCTCTGCATCGCCATTTGTTATGGCACCTGCCAAGCGCGCGGAAAGCGTATCGCGTAATGAGGTGAAAGAGTCAATAGGAAATGACCTGCACGATCTTGTTACTCAGTCTGCACGTATACAGAGTGTAGTAGGTAAGATGATGATGCAAATGGCCGCACTGCAATCGACCATTGCGCAGCAAGTAGGGGCACTTGTCGAAGATGAACCGCCGTTTAGCACCGCGTCAACAACAAAGCTTCAGGCAGCCCAAGGGGTGATGAAGAATCAGATAGAAGAATTAGCACAGCTTGTTGAGTCGTTTGAGAAATTAGCAACACGTGTTACTAAGACAGTGCGGCTTGAGTAACGCATCTTGTTATTGCAAACATCCCTGATATACTTACTCACGTAGTACGTAAGCGACTATATGACAGAAATTAATGATGTGTTTTAAGGAGATTTAGAGTTATGGCAAGTTTCAATCGTGTTATTCTTATGGGCAATCTTACCCGTGATCCAGAATACAAAGCACTTACGTCAGGGCAAAATGTGTGCCGCCTTGGCCTTGCGTGTAATCGTTCTTTTAAAAACCGTCAAACCGGTGCAGTGACGCAAGAAGTTTGTTTTATTGATGTTGATGTGTGGGGCGCGCAAGCGGAGAGCTGTCAGCAATTTTTGACCAAAGGCCGAGCAGTGCTTGTTGAAGGGCGCTTAAAGCTTGATTCATGGGAGCAAGATGGGCAAAAACGCAGCAAGCATAGCATTGTGGCTGATCGTGTCACATTCTTGCAAGGCCCAGGAGAAGAGGTTTCATCTGATAATTCTTCTGCACAAGATGATTTTACTGCTGCCGCA
>JBAXGS010000074.1:0-4504 GCA_037139275.1 bacterium
TTAGTAAGAAGAAGTAAGACACCCTGCCTCGAGTTTGGTGCGCCTACACGCTAAACGCAGTTTTATTCCATTGCTTCACGCAGGTGTCAAGCATATCACGAACAAAGTTTTTGAGTGCTTTTCTTCTATGCGCCGGATTGAGCTTCATATTTCTCTTTGGTAGAGCTTTTTCAATACCCATTGGCACTGCATTAAAAACAGTAAATCCAATTGCTCCGTCAATAAATATATTCGCGTATTGATGCAAATCAGCAAATGCACCACGTTCACCGCCCATTATCCGAGTTGCTGTTGCGCCTGCTAAGAATGGGAAGGCGTATGAAGCAATTTGCAGTGGTTTATACAGCGCATGCGATCTATGCAAGAATGCTTTTCCAAGAATAATAGGAGCAACAAGTTTCAGGCACATTCTGAACACGAATGCTTTATCTATTCTCCCTTTTTCAGCCGCTCCGTTTTGCGCAGGTTTCTTTTGTGTGCTTGCAACCATAAACAATAATGCAACCGCAATAAATTTAGGCAGCATGTTTTCTAAAAAAGTGTGTATGTAGGAAGAAATACCTTTGGGTGAATATTCGTTTACTAATGCAACTGCCGCAGTTTTTCCCAAAGCAAGTCCCATCATTTTGAAAAAATATCCACGCGTCATAATGCCGGGTGGACTGGTGAATCGTGTTTTAAGCGAAGGAAGTTTGTGAGGACGTGGGCGCTGGTTTATTATGTCGGGTTGGCCATTTTGGGTGATTAGTGTGATACCTAGATTTGCATTTCGCGCTTTTGTCACATACCTATTGCCTCTAATAGCAGGATCATCATGAAACGTAATCTGATCTTCAGCTAATGAAAACGCAACTTCCACCAGCGTTAAAAAGAGGAGTCGTCGTAAGAAGAGTGGTGTTGTTGTTGGCTTAAGAAGATTAGGCATTTTGACTTGAAAATGCTTTAGTGCTTCGGCAAGTGCCATATTTTCTATTTCTTTAACGGTTGCTGCTCGTGTGGTTGCCGGAACCGCTTTGGTGAGCGCGGCCTGCAATATTTTTTTGCAATCAACAGAAAGTTGAGTTGCTGTTTTTTCATCCAGCTCATCAATTTTTTTGAATTTATTACGATGATTAAGATAAAACATTTTGATTCGCTTAAACGCATCGTATGAATCTTTATCTGATGTTGCCTGTGACGATGCATGACAGTGCTGAGAGAGTGTGACAAATTCTTTAAGGCTGTTTCTGTCGGCGAGGCATTGCGTTGCGTTGTAGCACGATGGAACGAGTGAAATAAGTAAGACAAGAAATATGCAATAACGTTTCATATAATCCTTTATGAAAGCTGTTGAAAAAATTTTTGAAAATTAAGTATAGAAGCACAGCTTCTGTTTTAGAAAGCTCGAGTATAGCAAAGAAAAAAATTGAATCAATTACACGTGATGCGTCGGGAGAGGTGATATGACATTGTGGAATACAGTAATGGAAGATGTACTGAAAGGTGGGTTGCTGCGTACAGAAGAGCTGATTGGGCACTTGTGTGATTCTGCAATTGATCGTGGGGCGGTGTTTCAATCATCTGCATATATAGTTATGACCTATGATCCGGCGCGTGCAGTGCTTGTGCAGCGGTATGCACTTGAGCAGTATCGCGCACGTGCGCAGTGGATGGAATTAATTGCGTGCGCACATGAATCACTTTTTTTTTCTTCGCTTCGGCTTTCAGCGTTGAGCGCGCTCCTTGATGCGGTATTGCATCTTGAAGATGCCGTACGCATTACTCGCTACGGCGCGTTTGTATGCCAGCAACATGCCAGTGGCTTTATCACCAAAGGGCAACTCTGTTCGCTTTTTTTTAATGCGCTTGTGCCGTACTACCATAAACAGCTGAAGAAAGAATGGGTATTGCTAGTGCGCCGCACACTGCACGCGTATAATCAGGAATACAGTGATTTACTCTATGCGTACTTGCAAGCGAATTTGTATTCCTATACTACGGATATGGCTCAGCAACTCATTGGTGAGCGTGATGTGCTCGCGCGGAGTTAGGCGCATAGTTTTTTCATTTTCACTATATTCAAAGCAGTAGAGTGTTGAGCCGGAAGTGAATAATGATTTGAGATGCGTGAGTGTTTGAGCGTCTGGTGCGTGCGTAAGAACAAACGTTGCATGTGCAATACCTTTGTGCAAAATGGTATCGAGTGGAATTAATGCATTTGCTTTTATTTTGCATTGTTGCTGAGCGGTAATATCCAGTGCGCCTACCACAATAAATTCATTGTGCTGCATAAGTGCCGAGCTGATTTTTGCATAAACACTCGGAAATATGATGACTTCACAGGGGCCGGTTAAATCTTCGATCTGCGCAAACGCCATTTTATCTCCTTTTTTAGTGGTGATAATTTTATGTGTTTGCAGGAGCCCGCAGGTGGTGACGATTGGTTCTGACAGATATTTTTTTTCAACTACATTGAGATGTAAATCTTTATGGTGTGAAAGATCCAAAGCATCAATAATGTGTTGAAAGCTGCCCAAGGGATGGCCACTTAAATAAAAACCAATTACCTCTTTTTCTTTTTCAAGTTTCTCGCGCGTTGACCATTCTTGCAGTTGCGTAAATGCGTAGCGCTGCTCAGTGCTTTGCTGGCTGGAAAGGGATCCAAAGAGTCCCATCTGACCAGTTTTCGTTCGTTCTTTTTCATCTGCCGCCATACCCATCAGTGCTTCCAGATCATGAATTTTCTGGCATCGATTTCCTGGAGTAGTGTCAAATGCTCCTGCGCAAATAAGACTTTCGATTACCCGCTTGTTTACTGAGCGCAAATCGATAGAGAGGCAAAATTGATAGAGATCAGTAAATGGTTTTTTTTCACGTGTTTCGATGATGGAAGTAATAGCCGCATCACCAATATTTTTAATACCTCTCAGTCCAAATACAATACCATCTTTTGTGGGCGTAAATGATTCATGTGAGCGGTTAATATCGGGGGGAAGAATTGCAATTCCCATATCGCGCGTTTCTTGCAGATACAGAGGCATCTTATCAGGGTTGCCTGTTTCAAATGAAAGAACTGCGGCCATAAATTCACACGGATAGTTTGCTTTGAGGTATGCGGTATGATACGCAATCAGTGCATACGCAGTTGAGTGTGATTTATTAAATCCGTATCCGGCAAAGTACGCCATGAGATCAAACAGATCACCTGCTTTTTTCTCATTAAATTTGAGCGAGACCGCGCCTGCCACAAATGCAGCTTTTTGTTCTGCCATAACTTCTGCTTTTTTCTTACCCATTGCGCGGCGCAAAATATCAGCGCCACCAAGCGAGTAGCCTGCAATAACAGATGCAATTTTCATTACCTGCTCTTGATAGACAATAACCCCATAGGTTTCGCCCAGAATCGGTTCAAGTTCAAGGAACGCATAGGTTGTTTTTTTTCTGCCATGTCGCCGGTCAATAAAGTCGTCAACCATTCCTGAGCCTAGTGGTCCGGGCCGGTAGAGTGCGTTGAGCGCGATAAGATCTTCAAACTTTGATGGCTGCAGTTTAAAGAGTACCTCTTTAATGCCGCTGGATTCAAATTGGAAGACGCAGTTGCTTTTGCCCAAGCAGAGGAGTTCGAATGTTTTCTTATCATCGAGTGGAATCTTATCAAGATTGATTCGTATGCCATGATTTTTTTCAATATTTACCAGCGCCTGCTCAATAACACTAAGGTTGGTAAGGCCCAAAAAGTCCATTTTTAAAAAGCCCAGTGCTTCAAGATCGTTCATGGTGTACTGGGTGACAAGCTCAGTTGTTTTGGGTGGAATATAGAGCGGCAATACATCTGAGAGTTGCTCAGGTGAGATTACCACACCGGCAGCATGTTTAGATGCGTGGCGAGTAAGCCCTTCAAGTTTAAAACAGATATCCATGAGATGTTTAATATCAGGATCTGATGCCATTAATTCTTTAAACTTTGGTTCTTGCTCAAGACACTCTTCCAGGGTAATTTTGAGTTGGTCAGGTACCAGATCGGTTAAATTGTTTGCATCTTGGAAGGGAAACCCGAGTGTGCGTGCAACGTCTTTAATAACGCCTTTGGCCAGCATGGTACCAAACGTGATGATTTGGCAGACGGCGTCGTGCCCGTATTTATCTTTTACATAGTTAATAACTTTTTCTCGTCCTGCAACGCAGAAGTCAATATCGATATCAGGCATGCTGACCCGTTCAGGGTTGAGGAATCGCTCAAAGAGTAGGTTGTACTTGAGTGGATCAACGTTGGTAATTTTGAGAGCCCAAGCGACGAGAGAGCCTGCAGCAGAACCACGACCGGGCCCTACCGGAATGCCATGATTTTTTGCCCATGAGATAAAGTCTGACACAATTAAGAAGTATCCAATGTACCCCATTTTAATAATCAATTCAGTTTCTTCGGTCAGCCGTGCATCATACTCATGATAGCTATCGGCCGGGATTAATTCGTTCTGTTTTAATTCTTCAAGCCCCTGTTTGCACAGCTCGGTGAAAAAAGATG
>JBAXGS010000075.1:0-4459 GCA_037139275.1 bacterium
CAGTGTTACAGAGAATGCATCCTTGGCTCCTTCCCATGCACCTTCTGATAAGCCGGTTGACACGCCAGCCTCAGTAATTTTTTTCATCAGCAATACTAACTTGATGATATACACCATGCTCGGCGTTATTTTAAAATTAAATATTTGCTCCGCTAAATGTTTCTTTTGCGTAGAAGCATCATCTTCACTAAAAAAATCAACGCTCGGATCACTTGATCCAAAACTATTTCCCAGCGCACCAAATAATTGGTTTTGAATCAATTTCATCATCGCAATTTTTGCTTGATCTGCAACTGGCGACAACCCTTCTGCAGAAAAATCTATATACGGACGCTGTGCGGGAGGCAGTGGTAAAAATGGTGAACCTGCACCCCAACCACCTAAATCAAATACCAAACTCAAATCGAAAAAAGGAAAAGGAATCGCCAAACGTCCCGTTTTATCAAAATTTAAATCTTTAAAATCATTGACGCTAGGCAGCCACTTCTGCCCACTTGAATTCAAAAATGTTTCAAGAACATACGCAAAATCGGCCGGTGCTACCGCAGCACCAAGCACACTGGACATCATACAAGAAAACATAAACAGACGTAGACGCATCATAGCAATTCCTCTCTTAAACGAGGCCATGCTAGCAGCGATAAAAATTGGTATGCAACAGTTTAACCGAAATGGGTCCTATAAGAGAGAAGCAAGGACGTCAAGCCGTCGAGTGCGCACCTTTTTTTCGCCTGCAGTATGTTGTACAAAAGTATCTTCTTTAAGATCTGGATGCAGCTCTTGAGCAACTGACTCTTCTTGGATAGTTGCATGCTCCAGACCAACACCTTGATGATGCAATAATGCTAATGCTGCATCAAGCGTTTGAAGCACTTCAGTATGATCAAGTCCTTGAGTACCACGTACTCGCAGAAGAGATAATAAATGAGCCAGCTGACCATGAACCTTTTGTGCATTATGCGCAGACATTTGTAGCTGTGTATAATCCGCCAGAACTTTGTCGCCAAATGCATTCATTTGTTTTAATAGCTCAATATGCTCAGCAGACCGCTGCGCATCAGCTTTTCTTGCTTGTCGTGCTTTCTCAAGCTTTGTCTGTAATTTTTGCATTTTAGCATACGCATTACGACGCCGTGCCAATTCATCTTGCTGCTCAGAAATCCGATTCATCAGTCGCGCAATTTCCGCTTGAGATTCATTAATACGACTAGCCACTTGCTCCAGCTCTGCAATACGCTGGGCGCTTTCTACCGATTTTTTGCTTTCTTCATCAACATGCTTTGCGTAGAGCGCTGCTTGCGTCAACGCTTCTTGCATCGTCCGCTGCATACTTTGTGCCTGCACCGTAAGGACAACAGTTTCTTGCTGTTTTTCTTCAAGACTACTGCCAAGCTCCCTGCAGCGCGCATTCTGTTCTTCTATATGCTGAGTAAGCTGAGTAAGCGCAGTAAGACTTGCTTGCCGCACTAATCCTACTTGCTCATTCACTTGTGCTAGTATCAGCTCCAGTTCAATTTTTTCACGCTGTTTTTGCTCAACTGTCTGCACAAATAATTCTCGCTCTTGTTGATGGAGTGCTTGTACACGTGCTATTGAAGCTTCCGATTCGTCACGTTCTTTTTTTAATGCTGCAAGCTCTGCCGCTTTTTTTTCTTTGCCAGTTGTATCTTCTTCTGTAAGACGCAGCTCCAGCTCTGAAATGCGTGCTTGCAGTGTGCCCACTTTTTCTTTTTCAGTCACAATAATAATCTCTTTTTTACCAGGAAACACATCAATCCCAATTTTAGTAACTAAATTTTCAATCACATCTGCAGGCACAAACAATGTTTGATTCTCTGTATGTTGTAAGTGGTTGTTGATTTCATACAGCGCCATTAACCTTAATTGTGCTTGCACTTGAGCGGGCAAATGGTATTCACTGACCATGTCCAAAATAAGATCATCCGCTTGTTTCTGTGCGTCAACCAAGGCGGCCAATGCATTCTTCTTTGCGATAACCGCATTATACGATTCATCAAAAAAGAACTCGGCAGATTCAATAGTTTTCGTGAGCCATTCCTGCTGCTCAGTAAATAAGGCAATGAAATTCTGCCGCTCTATACGGCTCACTTCACCTTCCATAATCACTTGACGGATAAATCCAGTATCTTTTTCAAAATCACGCACAATTTCTTTACGCCACTCACGGTTAATAGCAACCCGACCATTGAGGCGATCTTGAGCCTCTTGCTGTTGAAGGACACGTTTTAATTCTTCTGCTTTGCGCTCAGCCTCCATAAGAATGGCCTGTGCTTTTTCTTCCGCTTTTTTCTGTGCCATTGCCGCATCTTTACGCGCCTGCTCTTCAAGCCGCAACTGCCGCTCTGTGTCTTTTTGCAAAAGTTTTTGCCGCCGCCGCTCAAGACGCGTTTTATGGCGATCAACATTTCCCTCAATTGCTTTTTTCTCTCGCTCCAATGAGCGTATGACATGTTCTTCATCACGCTTAGCAATCTCTAACAACATATTTACATCACGGTACTGACCTGCATGCCGATCAAGATCCGGTGTTGATACGGGAGCGGCTACCACACTTTGTTCTTCTTTTCGCGTCACTGCACGTGAAGCACGACGCGCATATGCATCCTGAACTAATAAGAAACAGGTACTTAAAACTAGTAATAGGTAATTCATACTCAATCCTTCTAATCCAGCGTATTTTTTATTGTCAGTTACTTTGCAATACCAGGGCACTCTGCGTATGGCAAGCCTACCGTAGAGACTAAAAAAAATGCAATGAGCGGAGCAAAGAAGCATAAAAACAATCGTAAATATGCACGAATAGACGAGATATCCGATTGACTTATTTATTAAATTTCATACAATAAACCGCATCATCAGTTATATATTTCTTAAGGAGTTCCCTATGCAGCTTACCTCACGTTTTTTTCAGCTCTGCATCTTCTCTAGTTGCGTATTAGCACACACCCTTTTTGCCCCACCTGCTTTATCTGAATATCGCATGCTTAGTATGGAATCAGTAAATCTCAAAAACACCCATTATTCAGAATCACGCGACCATCTTGGCCAACACTTAGTTATTGATTTATTTGGCTGCGATCCTAACAAAATATCTATTGTAGAGGACGTTGAAAAGGTTATGATTGCTGCGGCGAATGAAGCTAAAGCAACTATTGTTGCGCAAAAATTTCATCAGTTTCAACCAGGTGGTGTAAGTGGCGCACTCATTCTTGCTGAATCACATCTTGCAATCCATACTTGGCCAGAAGTCCAAGGGTACTGCGCCATCGATATATTCACCTGCGGCGCAACCAACAACTTTGCTGCGCTAGAAGCTCTTAAGACCGGCTTTGGCGCAGAAGGATACGTAGTAGTAGAAATTGAACGTGGAAAACAGCGCTCAGATATTGCAAGCAACTCTAGCGGCTCAGTATTTTTCCGTGAAAATCTCGACCCTCTCAATGGATTTAAAGCAACGGTTGCTATTAAAGAATTACTAGAATCAGTTCAGTCAGAATTCCAGAAAATTGACATGTACGAAACCACTGCGTTTGGGAAAATGCTTGCCATTGACGGGGTTATTCAATTGACCGAATATGACAACGCCGCATACCATGAAATGGCGGTACACGTACCAATCCAGACTCATAAAAACCCTCGCAAGGTACTCATTATTGGGGGAGGCGACGGTGGCGCCTTGGCAGAAGTAGTAAAATATCCAAACATCGAAGAAATAGTAATCTGTGATATTGACCCAGCAGTTGCAGCTGTTGCCACAAAATACTTCCCTACTTTTGCAGCAGCTTACCAAGATCCACGGGTCCGCGCAGTCTATCAAGATGGCAGCACATTTATTACAAGCTTTAAAGAGTACTTCGATGTTATTATTGTTGATGGCCCAGACTTCTACGGTCATGCTGCAGCATTTGCGCGAGAAGCGTTCTATAAGAACATTTCAAATGCACTCAAAGAAAATGGACTCATGGTTATTCAAGCCGAATCACTCTTCTATGACCGCATCTTTATTGCAGACCTCTACAAGCAGGCACAAGGTATTTTCCCTCTCGTAAACTATTACAACACCCTTGTTCCCAGCTATCCAAGTGGTTCTATTGGATTTATCCTTGCCTCAAAAAAATACTCTCCTCTCGAGGATTTCAAACCAGAAAAAACCAAAAGGGATAAGAAAAAGAAAGACAAGAAAAAAGAAAAAGAATCCCGCTTTTTACCATCGCCGCTGGAATTTTATACTCCCGAAGTGCACCGCGCGAGCTTTGCTCTTCCTGCGTTCTTAAAGCGATTACTAGGAACTCTGGATAAGTAAAATCAAAACATTTTAAAATGAATGGAGAGATATATTCCACAACAAAGTAGAAAAAAAATAAAATAAAAAAATGATTCATATAGATATAGATATAAATCGCTTTCTTTAGTTTCGTAAAAATCGTATCACAGACAC
>JBAXGS010000076.1:0-4420 GCA_037139275.1 bacterium
GGTTGATGCTCTTGGCGAGCGGACTATTATGATTGACTGTGATGTATTGCAGGCTGATGGAGGAACGCGAGCTGCTTGTATAACTGCTGCAAGTATTGCTCTGGTGCGGGCTCTTGCGCAATGGAAAGCGCGGGGGATTATTCCGAATTCGGTCACAAGTACTCCTATTGCTGCAATTTCAGCTGGTGTGGTTGATGGGTTCTGCTGTGTTGATTTAAACCAAGATGAAGATGTCCGTGCAACGGCAGATGTGCTGTTTGTGTGTACTCAATCAGCAGGCCTTCTTGAATTACAGGCAACTGGTGAAAAAGGTCCTCTGTCATGGGATGCGCTGGTTACTTTAAAAGAGTGGTCTTGCAACGCTGTGGTGGATTTATTATCGTTGTAGAAGAAGTATCTATTTTATAGAGCGCCGTAAGGTGCGTCTTTACCAGGAGTTGTAATGATGGTTTTACCTACATTTTTTCTGGATTGCCCAGTCGTCGCTTGCTATGACGGGCAGGCTTTCGTCGCTTCGCTTCTCGTAATGACGGGGAGCGTGTTGCGTGCCGTGTATGATACATTTCAAAATAGTGACTCTTATTGCCACTATTGTATCAGCGCAGAGCACCGTCATCGCGAGCGTAGCGCGGCGATCCAGCTCTACGTAAATGCATCAAGAAAGACCGTTGTAGCTCATGTGGATTGCTTCGTCGACAAAGCACATCTCACACAGTGCACTCATTTCAACTCCTCGCAAAGACGTCTTGCAATTCGCAAGTCTATCCGTGCAATCGAAATCAATATTTTGAACGCATTAGACTATAGCCTGAATTACCCAGTTGCCGCGTGGTATGACGCGCAAGCTTTTGTCGCTTCGCTTCTCGCAATGACGGGGGGTGCGTTTTGCAAAACCCTCACAGGTTTTGGTGTTTTGTATAGTTCGCATATCATCGATATCGCGAGAGGAGTCTTTTATGGAATGGCATAATGCGCTTCAGGAGATACAGAGGCAGTGGGCAGCACCAGGGCTTTCTGTTATTGTTTCAGATCCAGAGCAAAGTGGACTGTTTTGGTACCATGTTCGTCAGAAATATGGGTGTCTGATGCTCCAATTCCCTACAAACACTCACGAGTTTGCAGTATGGGCCGCTGATCTTTCGCAATCATTCTTGGGTACTACGCGGGTGTATTGGTGTAGTCTGCCACCAGTGTCTGCTAAAGGCACTAAGCTGCGACAACAAGTGATTCAATTTTTGAAGCAGTACGGGGGGCCACATACCGTTTGGACGGTTGTTGCTGAAGAGCAAGGAAGTGAGTATGTGGGCTGTCGGCGCTTTGTGGTGCCTGCAACCATTCGGGGGAGTGAGGCTGCTGTATGCGCACAGATGTTGGGAATGGAGCGGAGTAGTGCAGTTCTGGATTCTTTACAACTTATTCCTTCAAAGTCTCTTTTTTCGCTCGATGTCATCATGCAAATGCTTGTGCATGTTGGGTATACTCCTCTTAAAAGGCGAGCTGATTCGGTTGCATTTTTGCAAACCTTGCTTCCTCATGAAGTAACACTGCAGCATATTACCGAGTTGTTTTTTAAGAATGATTGGCCACTGTTTTTTGAAAAATGGGCTGCGGTTTCTGATATGTATAGTGACATGTTCTGGATTAGTTTTTGGACTGAGCAGTGCTGGCGGGCATATTGGGTGTGTTGGTATATGCAGCGTGGGCAGCAAACACGAGCACGGGGGATGAGTTATAGATTGCCTCCATTGTTCATGCAATCTGGATGGCAGAAAAATGACCTTGCAACTCTTCAGGCACGATATGAGGCGCTTGCATTTTTTGATACGCGTGTAAAACATGGTTCATTTTTTTCTATTCATGAAATAATGATGCGCTTAGCTTCATGATATTCTGTTGTTTTTCTTCATTTACTGTGTTAGAAAGTTGCTCTCTAGATACTGCATAGCGTTTGAAGCGTTACCAGCTATGACCAGAACTGTTGGAGAGAGTATGAGTGGAATGTCAAAACAACCAATGACCGATTTCTTTAAGAGTACTGTTCGGAGAATGGTGCGGAGCATTGGGCAATTTGAGTCGGGTAATATTTATCCTTTGCTTATTAGCCAAGTGGAGAAAAGCTTAATTGAGATCGTTCTGGAGGAGCAGTCATACAACTACTTTCATACAGCGCGGGTCTTGGGGATAGGGAGAAGTACTCTGTACCGCAAGATGGAAATGCTGCAAATCGACCCTCGACCTCGGTCGGAGTTACAGAGTGTCGGTGATAGTGAATCATCAACGCCATTGTATTCGGGTCGTTAAAACGAATCAAAAACAGGGAAGGGAAGTATGAGCTTTACTCATACTTCCCTTCCCTGTTTTAATAAATTATACTTAATTACATGAGTTTTTTTGTATAATAAAATCTATTGTAGTCGGTTTAGTAAAGGGATTGTGTATGAATATGCGAGTTTGGGTATTGTCTGTGGCCACAGTTAGTATAATAAATGTTGCCTCGATATCGTGTGGCGATCATGATGTTATCGATCCTCAACCAGGTGAGAGGGGCCAAGCGGTTATCGATGAAGCATTCAACAGAGCTCCGCAAGATATCGAATCTCGGTTTTTTAAGGTTGACGGCACAGTAAAAAATTTTAGATTTGATTCTGCGTTATGTTCCGCTGAAAGAATTATGTTTGCTGATGCGTTGGTGCAACCAACGGTTGGAGCATTTAAGAAAAAATTAATTACTGCAGCAAAGCTGCAAAAAGCGAATGAAATTATTTGGAAAGTTCAGGCTGTTCCCGCGGCGCTTATTGCAGGCGGATATCTAGGAGCGCCGGTTGGGTCTGGTGATACGGGTTTTATAGAGGGATCTCGGCAGGAAGTTATGCGTCGTATTCCTATGCAAGAAGACGAATCTGAAGAGATGTTGCTTGACAGGGTTGCGCCAGAAATTGTTTTACAGGCTAGAGCGAATGTGGGGGCGCAAATCGGTTTTTTTAGTGCGGGGCTTTCGTTTGCCTGGGCTGTTCCCCATTGGATGCGTGCCAAAAAGCGAGCTCTTATGTATCGTACTTTTATTAAGCATGCTGATATGTTATTTGGGCTTCTTGCAAGCCCCGCGTTTAAGCAAGCGATGGGTGTTGTTGAGTGGAGTGCTGTGCGCAAAAAACGTCGCATTGCTGAAATTGCGGGTTTAGGAGCTTCACATATCGGAGCTGGAATCGCACAAGCCATAGCTAAAAAGAACCAAGGTGTCGTTCAGTGGACATCTTTTGCAGGTTCTTTGGTTGCTCAATGGGCTTTAAAGCCGATTATTGCAAAAGCGATTCGTAAAAAAGGTGGGGTGCCCGAACTTGAAAAAGAATTTGAAAAAGCGATTGAGATGTATGAAAGAACTGGCGTTGTGCCGTATGGCGCCACACTCGATACAAGTAAGCCTACTGGCGGAACTGTTTCATCAGCAACGTATCAAGATTCTGGGACGCAGGGTGCTTCGTACGCAGTAGAATCTGCACGAGATACATATCTGCGCTTGCTTGCAGAACGGGCTGCGGCTAAAAAAGAAGCAGCGCAAGAAGCGTCAGAGTCAGCTCAAGATTAAATAAAGATTTTATATACGATGTGCCCATAAAGCGCGGCAGTGATTAAAGCTGTCGCGCTTTAGTATTGGGGCACTAAAGCTATATTGAGCAAGGAGTATGCTGAGTACCTCTGATTGTGTATATCCATATTCAAGTACGAGTTCTGGAAGCGTGTTTTGTCTGAGTAAGCCACTTAAGTACCTATCAGCTTGAGAGATAATTGCTTCGTAGTATTCAAGGCCAGATTCTCCTCCAATAAGCGCATGAGGTGTTTCCCAGTTTTTTACATCGGCATCAAGCTGGTGCCATTCGGCCGGAGTGAGGTAGGGCGGGTTGCTGATGATAAGGTCAAATGTTTGCCCAGTTAGGTTTGTAAACATATCTGATTCTATAAAAGTGACATTACTTAGGCCCAGATTGTTCTTATTTTTGGTAGCAAGTGCTATGGCTTGAGGGTCATTGTCGCAACCTGTTATTGTGGCACTGGGGAGGTGAGAGGCAAGTGCCAGGGCAATGCAACCACTGCCGGTGCACATATCAAGAATTTTGAGAGGCCCCTGATGGAGTTTGAGTGTTTCTATGAGCTCATTAACCAGTTCTTCTGTTTCATGGCGAGGAATAAGAATAGGTGGTTGTATGCTCAGAGTGAGGCCGCAGAAAGGGACCGTGCCTATGAGATAGGCGAGTGGTGTATTGAGCGAAATTCTTTGGTGTATGAGATCGGTATAGCGGGAGTATTCACCAGGGGTAAGGGTGCGTTGTTTGCTTGTTAACAGCTCGGTTTGCGAGGTTCCCAGTGCGTGCATTAAAAGCCAGAGAGCTTCTTGGCGTCCACTTATCGAATTATTGAGATA
>JBAXGS010000077.1:0-4373 GCA_037139275.1 bacterium
GTTTGATGGTCGATTGAGGCGTTATCATTGTGCGTCCTTTGAAGAGTCAACAATTTTAGGCACGATAAAATATGAGTCAGAATGTTCTGCAGCTTGCGCTACGAGGTTTGCTCCTGCGTAGGGTACTGCGCAATCTGGGCGGGTATTATTGGTACTCTGAGAATGTTTGTGGTGCTCGGTCAGCGCAACGGTATTAAGTTGGTCGACGTAGCTAATAATGTTTTGAAGATCGGTGAGTAATGATTCTGCTTCAGAATCAGAAAGAGTTAGGGCAGACAACTCAGCGAGTTTAAAAATGTCTGATTTTTGTAATTTGGTCATAGAGCACCTTTTGTATGTGAAACGACACACTGACGAGTTGAGTGGCTAAGTGTAATAATGGTCTGATATTTGAATGTGAGTATAACTATACCAATGATATGAGGAATTATCACGGGCAGGAGTAAAATATCTTCAATCTTAGTAGTGAAATCAACTGATACTGAGGCGAATATAAAAATGCTCAGCGCATTGAGGGCAAAATAAATAAAGAGGCCGCTTCTTCCGAATAAATAACTATAAAACTGGCTCCCATTATAGCTATTGCCAATAACAGTTGTGATGACAAAGAGTGTTGCACTAAAGAGGAGAATAAATGGTCCTACAAACGGAAAATAGTGGGCAAATATTTTAGTAATGGCCCCTAAGCTATCTGCGTGAAAGGTTGTATGAGTATTGGTAACTAGCACAACAAGCCCAGAGAGAATACAAAGAAAGCCATTTGAATAGACTGATACAATAGACAAAATGCCTTGGTCAACTGCATTTTCCGTATTTGCCATTGAATGAGGAATTGTGGCCGTTCCTACCCCTGATTCATTGCACATGTATGCTTTTGCAAGCCCCCAGCGGAGTGATTGCAGTGCGGCACTAATAGCAGCTCCAATACCGACTGCTTTAGGATAGAGGGCACCCTGTAAAATAAGGAGTAGCGTTGCGGGAATGGCTTGGATGTTACAAAAGAGAATCCAGAGCATGGTTGCTGAGTAGAGGATAAACATGAACGGAACAAGTTTTTCTGCTACTGAGCTTACGCGTTTGATACCTCCGATAATAACGAGGAGGGTGAGTCCCGCAAGCAGTGTTCCGGTAAGCCACGAAGGAACGTTATACGGGGAGAGCATGCTGGCAAGTCTGTTGGATTGAGATCCTGACCATATCACGAGCAAGAGCGAGCCGAATGCTGCATATGCCAGGGGAACAAATGAGGGGAATATTTTTTTAAGATAATACATAGGGCCGCCAATACGTTTGGCAATGGGGGCAGGATCTTTAAATTTGAGTGCAAACGTAACCTCTGCAAAGGTTGCAGCCGCGCCAAAAATAGTTGCAAGGAAATAGCCAAACAGAGCCCCCGGTCCTCCGTAGCTTATTGCGATGAGTGGTCCAGTAATATTGCTGATACCAATAGTGGTTGCCATGGCAGAAAAAAGTGCTTTATGGGCTGCTATCGAATGACTAGTGGTATGGGTTGCTGTAAAGCTTTCTTTAAGAAGAGCGCACATGTGCGGGATAGCACGGAACTGTATAAAATTTGTTTTGAAGGAAATAATAATACTTCCAAATAAGAGGAGTAAAAGGGGCGCTAAAACAATTATTTCTTGCAGGGTAATCACAGATTCTCCTTGGTGAATGATATCAATACTAGATCGTTTTTTCGTACCAATATTTTTGTTTCAGCTGAAACAAAAAGGCAGCTCCCATGAGTGCAGTATTGCAATAGAACGCACCATATATGAGACAAAACTGTAGGCTAGTACTTGAAAACGAACAGAGAGACAGGATATATGATATCGGTAAAAAGAAAAGTAGGCAGGAAAGAAAACGTATCCACATAACTGTTTTTACCTTGCCAGCACCGCGCAGTGCTCCGGCTAAAATAAGTTGAACAAAATCAAATACCACAAGGCAGCTCAGAATTCTGAGAAGAGGTGTTGCAAACGTAATGAGTTCTGGGATGGGAGCAAAAAGCGCAATGCAGGCTGGTGCCCACAGACTGAGAATAATCAGCGTGCTACTGACAAGAACACTCGTAAGAAGCAATATTTTTATGATAGTGGTTCGAGCTGCAGTAACTTGCTGAGCGCCAAGGTGATTACTGACGAGAAAGGTAACCACTTGGGCAAAGGCGGCCGCAGGCATAATAGCAGATCGTTCGAGGTTTTTTATGATATCAAAGGTTGCTATTGAATCTGGGCCTAGGGTGGCAAGCATTTTAGAGAGCCAGACGTATGAGAAGGAGAGGGCGCTTTTATCAATAATAACCGGAATACTAAATTGAATAATCGACCCAATGGCTCGCCAGTCGATTGACCAATTGGTGAGTTTCAGTAAGTACGGTTTGTATGCCGGTGTATTACGCAGGAACCAGAGAGCAATGCAGAGCATGGTAGTGTATTCCAGGAGTGCTGCAAGGGCGGGGCCATACATGCCGCAGGCAGGGATACCATAGCAGCCAGAAACAAGAAACATGCTGCTTATAATATAGACCCCGGTTCCTATGAGCGTGATAAGCATGGGGGTGCGGGTGTTTTTGATGGCACGCATAAAGCCAAGAATTGCCAGCAGGATAAAAGCAAGGAGAACGCTGACAGACCGCAACCGTAAAAACGGCGCACCAAGCAGGGCCATATCGGCTGGAACCCCAAGCCACTGATAGATAGCAGGGGCTGTGTACCAAATGACAATAAGTTGGGTAAAGCCGAGAAGGATGGCGGTCCAGAGAGTGTTAATGAAGTGAGCGGCGGAGCCTGCATGATCTTTAGCGCCATTGTGCCGTCCAATTACGGCGATTGCAGCAACCGGAATTGCTTCTGAAAATTTGACGAGTGTGTGTAAAAAATTTGTTGCCATGCCCAGAGCACCATATGCGGCGGTTGATTTGAGCCCTGCAATGAGATACGAATCGAAGAGGGGCGGCAGTGCAACAGTAACACAGAGTGTAATAAGTTCGGGAAGCCAATAGCTGAGCAGTTGGCGAATTGATTCTCCTTTATATGCAGGCTTTGTCACAGCGGTCCTTTGTGGTTACAAGATAGGACGCGGAATGTAGAGGAAAATGGGGGCAATGGCAACAGGACTGGTGTTATTGTGAGCTGATTGTAGTCAGTCGTATTGTGTTATATCCTTCTTTTCTGACTTGTATCTCACTTGTATCTCATAAGGAGGCACTATGATTCGTCCTGGTTTATATCGTCATTATAAAGGTAATCTCTATTTAGTTGTTGGTGTTGCGCGGCATTCAGAAACCTTAGAGATATCAGTAGTGTATCAAGCGCTGTATGGTGAATATGGATTGTGGGTTCGTCCCCTCACTATGTTTACCGAAGAGGTTGTTGTAGGTAATCGGCGGATTCCGCGCTTTTCGTTTGTTGCTGAGCCGTTTACGCATGCACCGGTTGTTCGATAGGTATCACATAGCCACATAAGAATTGGTACATGATTGGCGAGCGCGACGAGAGGTATTATCTATTTATTAAGCATTCTGCGGATGCAGCAATGGTCCCCAGTGCGCCCGAGGGGCATGAGCAGGTTTTTTAACGCCAAGTAGGTGTGCAAGGGTTGAGGAAAAGTGCCGCATAGAAACCGGTTGGTTATGGGTTCCTTTTATAATTCCTTTTCCATAGAATGCCACAGGTACCCGAACATCATAATCATAGGGTGAGTCATGGCTTGTGCCTTTTGGATAGAGCGATAGCTCGGTAAAAGGAGCAACTTGTACCACAAAGTCGCCACTACGATCTTTCATGTATTGAAGCGCAAACCAATGCGCACGATCATTTGCTGGATACCATGTTTTAAAGTCAGGGTTCTCTAGGTCTGATTTATGCCATGCGTGCATGATGCCGGGGATTGATTCAAGATACGATTTTACTGCAGGGATAATACGCTCTTGGGTTTCTTTGTCGAGATACAGCCATTTTTCATTGTCGACATAAAAGTGTGGGGGCAGTACTGTTTTGATGAGATTTTTTACGTTATGGGTATTATAGATAATGCGGTTTAGTTCTTTGAGCATGAAGGTAGCATCAAGGCGTTGCGCTTTGTAGTTTCCCCGTTTGTTTAAAATCTCAGGAATGGGAAGAACTCCGTGGTCTGCGGTGAGTGCGAATAAGCAATTTTCAGCGCCATATTCTTTTTCAATGCTTTCAACAAACCAATCTACCTGTCTATCTATGTGATAAAGCGTATCAATAACTTCTTTACTATACGGTCCGTAATAGTGTCCGGCATAGTCAAAATTGCTGAGGCTTACCATCACTACAAGAGGTTTTTGAGGATGATATTTGGTATGCATGCTAATGGCCAACCGGCCAAGGAGTAAGAGTGCTTGG
>JBAXGS010000078.1:0-4352 GCA_037139275.1 bacterium
GTTGGTATAATTGATCTCGAGCCAGGTTCTTGCCTTTGGCTTCGCACTGGATGTTAAATTGATCAGCGAATGTCAGCGCCCAGTCGTTCACAGCTTCGTTCCAATAAAAGTCACTGTGGGCTCGTAGCTTTTGCTTTTTGTAACCTTGTGCCAACAGCGCACTCAAGTCAGGTTTTACTGTACGAGAGTGGTCAACCAAGCAGTCTTCACGACTGACACTATAGTGCAGAGTAGGCCGGACACCACGCCAAGACTCAATAACCCGTTGCGCACGTGGGTCCGTAGGGGTAATGTATTCTCCGGTGTTGATCCAGTGGTGATGAATATCCAAAACAAGAGCCACATGATCAGCCACGGCAAGAGTAACGTCAATTCCATTTGTAAGTTCATCATTTTCTATTGTGATTAAGTTTCGTGCTTCGGTGCTGAGTCTGCCTAGAGTTCGCAGAAACTTTGCAGGGCCGCCTTTGCCCGAGAGATGCACATTGATCTTAAACCCATGATCGTGCCAGTCAGCGCCGTACCCCATCCACCGCGCCATATCTGCATGATACCCTTTATATGCTCCCACCATATCAACCGTCACACAATCACCCGGTTGTAACCGAATCGCTGCTGACGGAACACCATGCACCACACTATCGTTCACCGATATGCAACTCACATGACGATATCCTTTAAATCCTTTACATGTTGGATGGAGTCCGGCAAGACGCATTCGCTGCTCTATCTCCGCATCCAACTCTTTTGTAGTAACCCCACCAAGTATAGCAGGCGTTATATCACGCATGACCGACGCAAGCAGATGCCCAGCTTCACGCATTTTACCAAGCGCAACTTTATTTTTAATTGATATCATTAGACCGTACTACCATTGTTATCATTTAACACCATCAAAAATCGATCAAACATATCTTCGAGCTTCACATGCTCAACATTAAAAATTCTCACCAGAATATTCTCTCTTTCACATGCCTCAAGCAATGCTTTTTTGTGCATTGCATACACAGCAAGACGCTTAGTAATGACAGCCGGCTCATCATCTCCACGACGAACTAATGGACTTCCACACACAGAACATCCCGCAAGAGACTCCGATACATTCCTTGTACCTTCTGCTTGTGGTGCAGCATATACTGCCTGGCATCGAATGTCACTGCACACTAAGCGCTGCGCAAGACGTTTTAGCAATGCATCATTAGATACTTCAAATACTACAACGCTATACACTACCGTTGGAAAATCAGTGCGCATCATTTCTGACCACTGTTGCACTTGCATTTCAGTTCGTGGATATCCATCCAGCAAAATAGTATTGACCGGTCCCTTATACGAAACAAGCCAATCACGAACCATTGCGCTAATAAGCGCATCAGGAATTAACAACCCTTGGTCTAGGAGTTTTTTAAACTCTGTCCCATGAACTGTTTTCTCTTGAATGTGCTGGCGACATACTGCGCCAGTAGACAAAGCACTTACCATGCCTCGCTTTTGCCACTCTTGAGTCACCGTACCTTTTCCTGAACCCGGAGGTCCAAAAAACGATACAATTTCATGAATATATTCCCGATGCGCCATTCGCTCTAATCCTTGTAAAATTATCTTCCAAGACGATTTTTCAACCGCCCTGTTGATAAAAACCCTTCATACCGACGCTCAATTAAGAACGATTCAATTTGCGCTGATGCATCAAGAGCTACCCCAACCACAATAAGCATACTCGTACCTTCAAACATCAACGGAAACAAGCCTGTTGTTGCAAGCATACGAGGCACTATTGCAAGTGATGCAAGATAAATTGCCCCAGGCAAACAGACACGCAGTAAAATGTATTCGAAAAATTCTGCGGTTTTGCGTCCGGGACGAAGTCCTGGAATAAAACCACCACCCTTACGAATATTTTCTGCCAATTCAACAGGATTGAAAATAATTGCGGTATAAATATACGCAAAAAAGATAATCAATAACGCTGTCAAAACCCAGTTCAATGGAGCATTCCACGCAAGGCTTTCGCCCAAAAATTCAAATACTGCAATCTTACGCATTACACCCCAGTTCACAAGGAACAGAAGCATACTCATAATAGATCCAGAAAAAATAACCGGAATAACCGACGCAGAATTCAACTTCAATGGAATAAACGATGTCTGACCACCATACACTCGATTGCCTACTACCTTACGCGCATAGTGAACTGGAATGCGGCGCTCGCCTTTTTCCAAAAACACCACCCCCGCAATGACGCCCACAATCAATGCAAGAAGCACAATAATAAGCAATGGATCAGTTTGTCCAAGCTGCACATCACTGATCAGCTTGATAAGCGCTGCAGGAAGCCCTGCAACAATACCGGCAAAAATAACCATCGAACTTCCATTACCAAGCCCATGAGAATTGATCTGTTCACCAAGCCACATAACAAACAATGAACCAATGCTCACCGTTATCATAGTTGCTAAGCGGAATGACCATCCTGGGTTTAATGCTAAATTAGGAAAATTCTCGATATACATTGCGAGACCAAAACCCTGCAATAAACTCAAGCCTAATGCAAGATAGCGCGTGTACTGATTAATCAAATAGCGGCCATAATTACCCTCTTTTGAAAGAGCTTCTAATTGTGGAACTGCAACTGACAACACTTGCATCATAATAGAGGCGTTAATATACGGAATAATACCCAAGGCAAATACTGCAAAGTGCTTTAACGCACCTCCAGTAAAAAGATCGAGGTATGAAAGAAGTCCGCCTCCAGCCATTCCACTACCGCTCATGCTATGAAGCACTGCAGTGTTGATTCCAGGAATCGGTACATGCACACCAAATCGATACACAGCCAATACCACAAAAGTAAAAAGAACTTTTGAACGTAAATCAGGTACCAAAAATATATTCTTAAAGTTACGCAGTAGGACAATCACCGCTTATCTCCTTCAACAAAGACACACTTCCACCAGCTGACTCGATTTGTAAACGAGCACCACCAGTACATGCATGTACATGAATAGTTAACGCTTTAGTAATGGTGCCATTAGCAAGCACTTTCAACAGCACATCAAAGTTACCTTTTACAAGGCCTTTAGCACGTAATGTTTCTATGCTCACAACGTCACCAGCGTTGAATGCACTATTCAGTTCGGAAAGAGAAAGAAGTTTGTAGTTGGTGCGGAATCTATTTTTAAAACCACGGCGAGGAATACGACGTGACAATGGCATTTGACCACCTTCAAAAAACGCAGCAACCGCTGAGCCGCCACCACTTCGAGCTAATTGCCCTTTGTGCCCACGACCAGATGTGCCCCCGCGGCATCCACCACGGCCAAAACGTTGACGTTTTTTTACTAATGATTCAAGAGTATTAAGCTGTAACATGGCTTCCCTTTATAATTTGAGTAACTGATTTGCCGCGCAAACGAGCAAGATCAGTTGCCGAGCGTAAACTTCTAAATGCTGCCATTGTCGCCTTAGCAACATTTTGTGAATTTGATGAACCAAGCGATTTTGCAAGAACATCTTTAATCCCTGCAGCTTCCATGATTGATCGAACTGCACCACCAGCAATAACGCCAGTACCTTGAGATGCTGCGCGAAGCATAACTTTGCTTGAGCCATACTCTGCAGTCACTGTAAACGGCACTGTTGTGCCATTACGAGGAATAACCACCATACACTTACGTGCTTTGCGGAATGCTTTTGAAATAGCTACAGAAACTTCACGTCCCTTACCCAATGCTATTCCTACGCTTCCATTTCGGTCACCAACCACTACCAAGGCTGAAAACGCAAATCGGCGTCCACCCTTAATAACTTTTGCAACACGACGTACATTAAGCAAAATTTCAGCGAATTCACTGACTTCACCAGTGGGCTGAATAACAACTAAATCTTCTGAGTCGTCGTTCTTTTTTGCTTTTTTTTGAATATCTTCTACGTATTTCGCCATTACTGCGCTTCCTTAATTAGAACTGTAAACCACTTTCACGCAAGCCGTCAGCAAGTGCTTTGACTCTTCCATGATACAAATAGCTGCCTCGATCAAACATAACGGTATTAATGTTTTGTTCTAACGCTCGCTTGCCAAGCTCAATACCAACCAATTTTGCAACGGTTGATTTATCGCCTTCTGCTCCACTCAATTGACTTGAACACAAACTCAACAATGTTTTTTGTTGAGCGTCATCAATGATCTGAGCTGAGATGTAACGATTTGAACGAAATACCGACACTCTCACACGTGCTTCTCGATTAATGAGACGCAACTGATTGCGCACACGAAACGCACGACGATTTGCACGTTTAGTAATTTTTTTCTGAATACTCACAATTCACCCTACTGTTTGTTGCTTACGACT
>JBAXGS010000079.1:0-4323 GCA_037139275.1 bacterium
CGCCTATTTGCTCGCACTGATCACGAAGCAAGTATCATTAGATCTGCCCAACAAAAATACCTTTCTGCATCTATGAACCGGCGCTGGTTTACTTTAAAACTCAATGCGGTACAAAGCTTCAGCTTCTGGCTGTACCAAACCAGCTGCCTCCTTATTTTATTATGGCTTCATTCACAACAACGCATCACAGCCGGCGACTTTGCATTTATTCTCACCGTCAACATAGGCCTTGTTGATCAACTCTGGAACTTAAGTGAAAAAATGCGAGATTTTGCCGATCATTGGGGCCTTGCATCACAAGCTCTTATAACCTTTTACCAACCGCTTGAAGTGCAAGATGTTTCTGGTGCAACAGTATTACAAGCACCGCATGGAGCGATCCAATTTGACCATGTCCGTTTTAGCTATCCAGGTGGAGAATCTCTCTTTCAGAACCGTTCCATCCATATTCCTGCAGGACAAAAAGTAGGACTTGTTGGCTACTCTGGAAGCGGCAAGTCAACATTTGTAAATCTGATATTACGGCTTTACGATATCACGAGTGGCCGCATTCTTATTGACGGCCAAGATATAGCCCTTGTCACCCAAGAATCATTACACCAAGCAATTGCCGTTGTTCCTCAAGAGCCTACACTCCTGCATCGAAGCATTGCAGAAAACATCATGTACGGAAATCCCACCGCATCGCGTGAAGAAATCACTGCAGCAGCATATAAAGCGGCCGCTCACGATTTTATTATGTCATTTCCTGAGCAGTACGACGCTGAAGTCGGTGAAGGAGGAAGCATGCTCTCTGGTGGGCAAAGGCAACGCATAGCTCTGGCACGGGCATTACTCAAAAATGCCCCAATACTGATTCTGGATGAAGCCACATCACAACTGGATACCATTACAGAAAAAGCAATTCAGTCTTCCCTTGCTGACTGGTTTACACACCATACAGACCGATCTCAAACCACACTGGTAATTGCCCATCGGCTCTCTACACTCCTTCATATGGATCGCATCCTCGTATTTGATAAAGGGGTAATTATTCAAGATGGAACCCATAATGAATTAATTGCACAGGAAGATAGTCTGTACTCAATGCTCTGGCGAACACAAGTCGGTGGCTTTATCAAAGAGTAATATCTTGCATTCGTAAAAACAGAACTTTTATAGTGCTTGCTGACTACAGCCGACTAAAACAATAGTTTTTGTGAAATGTCTTTGCGAGGAACAACGTGACGAAGCAATCCAGACTAGTATGGTTAAAATGCCTTGTAAGCATGGCTAAGTTGCCAAGCGACCAACCAACGCCAAGGCTATCACGGGTAAGTCGGCGCAATGACGGAGGCCTGGTATGATTCAAGGGTATCTTGCTCGACGCACACTTTTCATACTCACAGGCGCACTCTCTCTTGCTCTGAGCATGGGCGGCATTTATTTTTTTCTCTCTAGACCCCCAAAAACTGCTCCCACCACTGAAGTGACAAAGCCTCAAGAATGGATGACTGTGTTTGTGCATGGCTCATTTGCAACCGCTCTTGGCTTTATCAGCATGTTTAATGTAATCAAAGATAAAGTACACAAAACTAACTATAAAAAAATGGTCAGCCTGATGCGCAAAGATCCATTTTTCTATCAAATGCAACCGCTTCATGAGCTTGGACTTGTTTCCATTAAGCCATCATTAATCTGCAGTGATGAAAACAAAAAATATGCGATTTTCCCCGTGGCCGCAGCGTACCAAACAATGACTGAATCAATTCAAAAGCAGCCAGAAGTCAATTACTTTTACACATACGGCTGGAGTGGGCTGATCAGTCAGTACCGTCGCCGAAAAGAAGCAATTAAATTATATACCGCTCTCGTAGCAGAATACGAAAAACTCAGAGCGCACGGCATCACTCCCAAAATTAGACTGATTGCGCATAGCCATGGAGGAAACCTGATACTAAATACAGCAGGCATTCATGAACTCCTGCAAAAAGGGCTCGACCACCAACCCTCAATGGAACGCTATCCAGACAGTGATGAACTCTCAAGTCTGCAAGCTCTCCACACACTTCTTACCAAACCACAAAAAGATGGAAGTACTCAAGCAGTACCCATTGCTCCGTTCACCATCGATGAAGTTATACTGTTAGGAACCCCTATCCAGCCAGAAACACTCCCATTCTTTCTTTCTCCTTTTTTCAAAAAAATCTACAACCTGTACTCCGATGATGACGTTATTCAAAGCATGGATTGGGTAAGTACCCGCCGCTACTACTCAGAACAACGCATTGCGCTGTCACCACTGAGTGCTCAGCAACCTACCATTATTCAAATTAAAATCACCTTAAATAAACCAATCAAAGCACCGCTCAAAAAGTCTGATTCTGCAACTACTACTCCCGCATCTTCTGAAAAAGCATTAGGGACAATTAAAAGCACCATAACATCGCTGTGGTCGCGCATGTTCGGCTCACGTCCTACACGTCAGACTCTCGACCCTCTTCATAAAGAATTTTGGTTCATGGGATGGAAAAACCATGACAAGCCAGAACTGGCTCAGCAGTATATTAAACCGTTCCCGTATGCCATTCTCATTCCGCATATTCAAAAACTTGTAAGCAGTATTCCTGATGTTCATGATTTTGACGTGCATCTTAAGTTTAAACCTGATGCCGTTGCGCTCTCTGCGTATCTGCATGACACAGAAAAAAAACGTAAGAAAATCTATATAAACAAAGCACTTCTTGTAGATTTACAATCTCAAGCGGATGCCTGGCGACCACATAATATAACGCCTTCCTGTGAGATGGAACTTCTCCATAAATACAGCCAGATGCTGAATAGCTAACAAAACGATCGCCTTTTTTAGATAACCTTGTATCCTATGCCACCTTACGATCATCAATCACTTCTGATCCCAAGGAATTTGTGGCATGAAACGATTTTACACACTACTTCTAACAACTGCAGTACTTACAACACACGCGCTTGCTCCATCATTGCCTACAATCAGAGATATTCACGTAGAAGGCAATACGCGCATTCCCACAGAAACCATTACTCACCGGCTCACCTATCGCAAGGGAGGGGCTTTTGATGAAACACTCAGCACTCAAGCAATTGAAGCGGTGTATAGCCTCAATGCATTTGACCAAGTAATGATAGAGAAGGAAGGAGTTGAAAGCACCCAAGTTGATCTCTTTATAACGGTAACAGAAAAACCGGCGCTTGCTGAAATTACCTTCACTGGAAACAAAAAAATCTCTACAAAAAAACTTGAGGAACTGATTGATGCAAAAAATATCCGTGCCATCACACAAGAAGATGCGGACATTCTGGCAAATACCATAAAAAAAGAATACACAAGCAGCGACTACCATGAAGCAATTGTTACGGCAACAGTAACCGCAGACCCCCAAAACAATCAGCGGGCGTTTCTCATTTTTGCGATTAATGAAAAAGTGAAGAGTCGCATCCGCGAAATACATTTTACTGGCAACACTGCAATTCCTTCACGCACACTCCGAACCTATATTCAAAACCGAGAAGTGTGGCTGCTCTGCTTTCTTGATGGCGCAGGTAAATTTAATGAGGCAGCACTTGAAATAGACAAAGAACGCATTCGCGCTGCATACGCCAATAAAGGATATTTTGCCGCACGCGTTACCGACACCACGGTTACCCGTAGCAGTGATCAAAAAAATATTGACCTCACATTTACTATCAGCGAAGGTCCTTTGTTCACCATTAAAGAAATTGATATTGCACCAGACATCGAAGTACCGCATCGCATTGTGCGCAAGCTACTCACCCTCAGCCCTGGCGACACCTATAAACTCTCTGAAATCCAGCGAATGATGGAAACCATTAAGCAACTGTATGGTGAATATGGCTTTATTGATGCCTATGTCTCCCCTCAAGTAGTACCTGATACCAATACCAACACCATTGCAGTCACCTTCCATGTGGAAAAAGGAACACGATGGAAACTAAACAGACTGTTTATTACCGGAAATGAAACAACCCGTGACCACGTTATCCGCAGACAAATCGCTCTCGAAGAAGGGACGCTCATTACCTCAACTGCGCTTGATTTTTCAAAACGCAATGTTGAAGCGCTCAGTTACTTTGATCGAGAAAGCGTCACCTGGAAAAAACATCGTCTTGATACCGAGCAACTTGATCTAGAGCTCAATGTCAAAGAAGTTCCTACCAGAGCATTTAGTATGGGTCTTGATTTTGGAGCAAACCAAGATGACCCAAATAGCGGTGTAAAAGGAACCATCGGTGCCGATTTACGCAATATGTTTGGTAAAGGCTGGGATATGGGATTTGTCCTTAAAG
>JBAXGS010000080.1:0-4262 GCA_037139275.1 bacterium
ATACACAAGAATTAAAGAGTAAGGGTGCAAAGCAGCAGCGTAATGGTGTTGCAAAAATTACGGAAGAAGGGGTTACGTTTCGGTCATATAGGGATGGAAGCCCATTATTGCTGACCCCAGAAAGCTCTATTGGTGCTCAGAAAAAAATTGGGGCAGATATCATTGTGTCATTTGATGAGCTGCCGCCGTATCATACTGATATCCGCAAGCTTAAAAAAAGTTTAGAACGTACTCACCGCTGGGAAAAGCGCTCTCTGGATGCACATAAGGCTGATGCGCGTAATCAAGCGTTGTATGCGGTTGTGCATGGAGGTGTTGATAAGGATATGCGAAGCCAAAGCGCGCAGTATCTGAGTTCATTGCCATTTGATGGGTATGGCATTGGCGGAAGTGTGGGGAAAGACCGGGTTGAAATGCGTGAAATGATTGCGCATACGGCTCCTCAACTACCAGAAGATAAGCCGATTCACTTGCTTGGCATTGGAGATATTCCATCCATAGAGCTGGCAGTTCCTCTGGGGATTGATACGTTTGATAGTTCTCATCCCACAAAGTGCGCACGCCATGGATTATTGTTTACTGCTCAGGGCTCTGTGCGTATTACGCAGTCAAAATATGCCACACTTCAGGGGCCTATAGAAAATGGCTGCAGATGTTATACCTGCAGCCATTATTCAGTTTCTTATATTCATCATTTATTTAAAGCACATGAGCTTACGTATTACACGCTCGCCAGCATTCATAATATTGCTTTTATGATGCGGTTGATGGAGCGGTATCGCACTGCGATTATGAATGATCAGGTGTAGTGCATTATACGATTAAAAGAGCAATTAATAGTTACATTTTATGAAGAATATTTGATTTAAAATGATACAGGGTCTGAGGTCTATGACTAAAAAGCATTGCATTTCAGCCTCTCTTCAGATACCATTTGCTGCGTGACAGTACTCGTTTAATCCCGTTGCTTTTTATATAACCCGCTCGTTAAAGAGCTGTGTATGGAAAGTGATGAGTATGAAAATTACACCAATCGTTCTGCTGATGAGTATCGCGGGATTATATGGTTTTGTATTTCCTTTTAAAGAGAAGCAGCCTTTGCTGGAATCTCTCTCAGACGACTCAAATGAGTTCACTCAAGTGCTTGTTGGTGCCTGTGCTATTGATGCGCTCGTTGAAGCGGCACATTCTTCTTCTTCTTCTCTTGCGTTGCATGTGCATGATCAATGGCAAAGCTGTTTGCGCTGTTCTTTTGTTGATTCTAGTTCTTATGATCAGATAGTGCTTGCTTTGGCTGCATTTATTGATTCTGTGAAAGCTGCTGCGGCAAGTGCCACCATTTCTGAAGCTGCGGTAGATATGGTTGAGAAATGGGCAACTGTGTTGCAGATGCAACTAGAACGTACTCTGCAGAGCACTGAGATGCTTCAGGGTACGCGTGGGCGCCGGAAGAAAAAAACATCATTTTGGAAACCTTTTTTAACGGGGGCAGCGCTGGTAGGGCTTGCTGCGGCCGGATATATATGGTTGAGAAGTAAGGGGGGGAGTTCTTCTTTTGACGCATTAGGATTGCGTGCGCGTCAGGTGGGCTCTCAACTTCAGCACCGTGTCTTGGGCGACATGCTGGGTGCTGCGCGCGAAGCAGACCACCATGCGCGAGTGGGTGCTATTGCAGCCAGAGATGCGGCGCGTATGGCACCATTTCATGCGTTGAGGCAGGAGGGGCGACAATGGATACCGCGCCTTGCTCCTGAGTTGTGTACCTATTTACAAGAGAACAAGGGACTTGTTGTGCATCAGGTAACTCAGACTAAAATGCTTGTTGATAGTCCTGACAGAGGGTTGCGTTCATATATACAGTATGGGCACGCACATCAAAATCATCCTGATGCTGCCAGTGTCTTGCGTGGATGGATTGACCACGATAAAAGTGCACTGCTCGCGACCGAAGTAGCACCAGTTTCTCCTGAATCAATGGGGCAGTGTGTGCGGCAGTGTGTTGAGCAGGGAGATCAGTTTCGGATATTAGTTTCTGTGTGGTGTGGTCAATTGGGCGGCAGCCACGTTGTTGCTGCATATAAGCGGATGATACGTAATGAGCACCGCTATATTCAGGTATCACCAGAGGGAGCGCTGCAGGAGTTGGCGCCGCTGCTGCACAGGCATCCAGAATATTATTCATTATGTTCTCGCTTTCTTGTGCGCGCATGCAATGTGGAAATAGCAACGTATGCTCAGAGAGCGGTACATGAGCGTGTAGCGGTGGGGGATATTCTTTTTGGGAGATCTCTGAGAGATGTACAGCCGGCAGATATTCAACGATATCATCTGGTGGGGGGAATGGCGCGGAATCTTGATGAGTGGGTGTGTGCCTTGCGCGACACACCTGCTTTGCAAGACCGCGCCATTAGTTTGATGTATGAAGAAATTATACAGGGATTGTGTGAGCGGTTTTCTTGCGATGAAGCGGCAGCGCGACTTCATTTTATTGGGTCATTATGGCAGGGAAGGCGTACGCGGCAGATTTTGCGTGCTGTGTACAATCAAGAAGTAGTGGTAGGAACTATTTCCGGCTCACGATTGCCGGCAGGCACGAGCCTTCCTCTTTCGCCGGCGCATATGATGCCTGGCGGGGAGGAAGGCTCGTCTGATGACGAATCAGATGGATTGAATAATCCTGAGTTGCGGAGGGTAACTATGTGACGCATTGATTGCTTGGGGTGCTACGGATAATGAGCGTAGTGGAATATAGTTTTGGTTAAAAAATATGGCTAACGATCTTACGTTGCGGCTAAATGAAGTATGCAACGGTAGCGAGATGCTGTCACGAGTTTTCGATGATCCATGTGTGATCATTTAGGCGTGTACAGATCGTTAGCCATTTCTCTGGGGGAGAAATAGTATGATGAGTATGAGAATAGGAGCTGCTGCTTTAGTGGCTTGGTGCATGAGTGGCCAGGTTTTTGCGATGACTGTAGTGCACGCAGATGCGACTACACAGGTTACGCTTGCCGGAATTGCATGTGGTAACTATGCGGCGCGGGTGTATTGTCCTTTGTCAGTATATGATGCATTTGCCCGAGAGCACGCTGATGAAATACGCCCGTTGGGCCGTGCAAAATCTATGGCGCAGCAGTTTATCTGCTTTCTTCATTCTGAAGAAGTTATTGCGCAGCGAATAGGTGAGGCCTCACCTCGTGAATTAGTCACGGTGAGATTGCCGGATCGGTCGTTGTTTTTAGTTCCTCAGCGTTATTTTGAATACTTGGGGAAAAGAGGAATAGGGCGCACTCTGCGGCTGCCGGTGGATAGGGCTAGTATGCGCTCGTTTTTACATATGTTTATTCTGCTGGAGTCAGAGATTGAGCCCGCTCCTGAGAGAATTGAATCATGTGTGCGGAGGTATATACATTCTCCAGCAATGAATCGGCCTCAAGATATACGACGTATTCAGCGGGTGCTTTGGGCACTTGAGCCGCTGCCGGCATGGGTTGATGTTGTCATGAATGGAGCAAAGCCTTATGACAGTGATGATGAAACACTTTCTGTAGATAGTGATTCTTTGGATGGAACGCTTGATTCAAGTTCGTCATTTAGTGAAGGGCCTGCGTCGGTTATGGTAGAGGGGCGTTTAATAAAAAAAGAATCACTTCTTGGGAAAGCACATCGAATTGGGCGGGATGCATTTCGAGAACAGTTTTCCATTGTGGATGGGGAGCTTGATTTTACGTTCCAAGCGCTGACGAGTATTGCAAATTTTTCTGATTTTATGCGGCAGATGTATAGCGCCGAAGAGCTTGCATCGGTGCGTGTGCTTAATCTATCTCATAATAGTATTCATACCATTTCTGAAGATGTATTTGCCTGTCTGCCTAATCTTCAGCATTTATTATTAAATGATAATCCACTACAAACAGTCTCTGAAGATGCGTTTCGTGGTCTTGGTAGATTACTGCAACTTTCTATTATGAATGCACCGGGGATTATATTGCCGGCCACGGTGCTGCGACACGTCCCTCGGTTGCAAGTATTGTGCTTGAATCATTGTCAGCTGACCTCAATTCCTTTGTTGACGCATGTGCTGCAGTTACGGGTGCTTGATGTGGGCGATAACCTGCTGATGCAGATGCCTGATGCATCGATGTTGGGAGATCTGCAAACGTATAATGCTATGGGGAATGTTATTGCAGCGGTAGATTTAGGGCGGCTGCCTCGTACAGCAGCGGGCAAGTTAACGCTTCTTATACTTCAGCTAAATGATA
>JBAXGS010000081.1:0-4139 GCA_037139275.1 bacterium
CTATTGTTGCTCCGAACGGTGCCGGTAAAACAACGTTGCTTTCATGTCTCTACGGCGCATTAACTCCTGATACGGGAACTATTTCGTTTGGGCATAATGTTGCAACAGCGGTGTTTGAGCAAGAACAGGTTAATGCGTTGAATCCAAATTTAACGGTTCTGGAAGAAGTAGATAAGGCGGCATGTAAAACTATGCGTCCCCAAGTACGGCGTGTACTTGGTGCGTTATTATTTTCTGGCGACTCTGTTCATAAAAAAGTCAAAGTGCTCAGCGGGGGAGAGCGTAACCGCGTTGCGCTTGCAAAGGTTGTGGTACAACAAGTTAACTTTTTGATTCTTGACGAACCAACTAACCACTTAGATCTTTTGGCGCAGCAGGTGTTGACTGATGCGTTGACTGGCTATCAAGGAACTATTTTGCTGGTAAGTCATGATCGTGATGTGGTTTCAAAAGTAGCAACTGCTATTATTAGTATCGATCATGGAAAGGTCAGCTACTATCCTGGTACGTATGATTCATTTTGTTATATGCGTGATCAGCAGGCATCAGCAACTGCAGCTGCAAACAAAGGTGGTAAGTCATCCGGATCTGCTGCTGCGCCTGTTGTCTCGGTGACTGAAGGGCAATCGCTTGCATCTCTGAGAAAAGCATTGGTTCAGATTGAGCGTGATCTTGCTAAGCTTGATGAAGCGGAATCAGCTGCGGTAGAAGCGCTGGGTGATCATGAATATGGCACACCGCAGTATGATAAAGCGTTGACGTTGTATGATCAAATCAAAGACAAGAAGAGTCTGCTGCAAGCATCATGGGAAGAGACGTTCCAGGCGATTGATAAGCAAAGTAAGGCTGAAGCGTAGTAAGCTTTACTTGGTCACTTCATGGGTTTGTTTTTTAAGTTTTATGCATTACCAAATAGTCTGGATCGCGTCGCTGAGCTCGCGATGACGTGCGTGTTGCAACTGTCGTCTTTGCTGCCTGCCCGCCAAAGCTATTACGCGAGGCTGGGAGGAGCAACGCGAAGAAAGCCTGCCCGTCATAGCAAGCGGCGACTGGGCAATCCAGGATGATTTGTGCCAATAATGCCTTATTGCGTGGTTATGAAGTACATTAAGTACTGGATCGCCACTCTACCCATGGCTACGGTTGGCAACTCGCGATGACGGCATGCTCTTTGTGGCCTTTGTGGTGAGTTCAAAAATTTGACCGTCTCTTACACATTAAAGCGGACATGCATGACGTCGCCATCGGCAACAACATATTCTTTTCCTTCAATACGCATTTTGCCTGCTGCTTTGAGCGCAGCTTCATTTTTAAACGCAAAGAGGTCGCTACAGTTGTACACTTCTGCGCAGATAAATCCTCGTTCAAGATCGGAGTGAATGGTTCCCGCAGCTTGAGGAACTTTGGTATTGCGTGCAATCGACCAAGCATGCGCTTCTTTTGGGCCGCAGGTAAAAAAGCTAATGAGTCCAAGGCGGCTGTATGCTGCGCGAATAATTTCTGAGAGGCCGGTGCATGCTATGCCAAGGCTCTCCATCATTTCTTGTGCTTCAGTTTCTTCCATTTGAGAAAGTTCAGATTCGATTTTGGCAGATACGGCGATGACGTTTTCTTTTCCAAAACGAGTAACAACTGCTTGATAGTGATGGTTGTTGAGATAGGCATTGTCTATGAGATCATCTTCGCTAATGTTTGCAATATAGAGCGCTTTTTTGCCTGACAACAATGGCACGGTTTCTATGCCTTCAGAAAGAGCAGTTTGTATGGTGTGCTGGATGGCTGCATAATCACCCGCATTCAGAAGTGGTGTTATGGCAGTGAGCAGCGCAAGCTCTTGTTCTAAATTTTTTGCTTCTTGGGGGCTGAGTGATTGTTTGCCTTTTTTGAGCTGGTGTTCAATTTTAGTAACTCTCTTTTCCACCGACTCAATATCTTTGAGACAGAGTTCGGTTGCAATAGTTTCAAAATCGCCAAGTGGATTTACTACATTATTTACGTGAGTAATAGATTCATCTTCAAAGCAGCGTAGGACGTGTATGACAACGTCCACTCCCATGATATTGCTCAGAAACTTATTTCCTAGTCCTTCGCCTTGCGCAGCTCCTTTTACTAGGCCGGCAATGTCAACAAACTGCACGGTTGCAGGAATTATTTTTTGCGATCCAAAGATTTGTGCAAGCTGTGTGAGGCGGGTGTCTGGTACGTAGGTTATGGCAAGGTGTGGGTCCACGGTGCAGAACGGATAGTTTTGCGCAGGGATTGATGATTTGGTGAGTGCATTGAAAAGTGTTGACTTGCCTACGTTAGGAAGGCCGACAAGGCCTGCTTGAATTGCCATAAAAACCTCAAAAGCTATAAATTATATCTATGGGTGATGACGATATCACAAAAGGGTGAATCGGTATAGGTACTCAGTATGCTTCCCAATCAACCCCATGGCGAAAAATCGCGTACCAGAGGTGAGAGACAGGCAGGGCTTGATGGCTCCGGCTCTTTTACTTCTTCCAGGAGGGTGATTGCGCGTTTGTATGCATTAATGAGCCAGTCATAGTGTTGTATATTGCTTTTATGCGTCAACACAGCCGCTCTGTCGGTGGGGTACTGCTTCAATTTAGTGAGCTTTGTAGTAAGAGCTTCACTACTGTTTGTAAGAAGTTCTTGATATGCTTTTATTCGTATGAAGAGGTCTTCTGATATGCGTGAAGATTTCTCTCTCATGCTGCTATCTTGGAATGCAAGAAGGCGTGAGGCATTACGCGTGTAAGAACTCCCTTTTTGTATGGGTACCCAGATAGTAACAGCAGTTTTTGGTAAGGCTGCGGCAACGAAGGTGTCGAGACATACATAGTGTTTTGATGAAATGTCTCCAGGCGTCTGCGGCGAGTCACAGGCGTTGAGCAATGGGCTTATTGAGATGAATGCTACAAGCAGAGAAGCATTGAAAGAGGTACTGATTTGTGTATACATAGAATCTCCGCAAAAGAGGTGATCATGATGAAATGGTATGTGCTGCAGAGAAAGGTAGTGTGCGGAAAATCACTGTTTTTGGCAATGGTTTTTGAAAAAACCTATAAAAGTCTATGAGAGGCTTTATAATTTCTTTATACTTTATACTAAGTGCAGAAAAATAAATGGGGATACAATGCGATTATATATACTTTTGTTAAGCTTTCTGGCCGCTGCCAGCGGGGTAGTATGCCAGCAGGCCGGCAATCTGAATGAGATGAGTGCTCTTATTTCTGTGCTGGGTGAAAAGCCAGAATATACGGCACTGGTTGATGCAATGCGTGAAATTGATACGCTCCAGGAATCGGGTGCACCGAAAAAAAAGATTACGGCTGCGCTTAATGCGCTGATAAAACAAGTGGCGTTTATAAAAAATTATTCTTCCGATGCAGATCTTGATTTGATTCTTGCGTGGTGTGCTGCACACAAAGGGAAATCGATTGCGCCGTCAAAAAACTTGTCGTCCAGTGCTGCTGCGTATAACGGACGTAGTGCCGACGATTTGGCTCTTGCGTTGAGTGAGCGGCCTGAGTATGCCGAGCTTTTTGAGTTGTTTGTGACCGTTCAAGTAATGATTGCGCAGCAAAGTCCACTTAAAAAAATTCGTCCCCATGTATTAAAGCTTATTGAGCGCATACAATTTGTGCAAAAATATGCTTCCGATAAGCTACTTGATGAAGTTATGTCATGGTGCTATGCGCAAAAAGGTTGTAGTAAGCGCGCGATGGCTGGATGGAAAAAGGCGTTGATTGGCATGGCAGCTGCTGTTTTTGTTCTTGGTCTTGGAGTAGGGGTGCGTAAAGTAAGGGCGCGGCGGCATGGTGGCAATGGAGGTGTACATGATGCTGCTCTTGCTGGTCCGGGGCATCCCGGAGCTTTGGGTGGATTAGCTCCTTACGGAGGGCTTCATGCTGATGTGCTTGCGGCTCTGCTTGCAGCTAATTTAGGCGGCGGTGGCGGCGGAGCTCCTGGAGCTGGTGTTGTTGGCCCGGGGGATCACGGAGCTGGTGTTGTTGGGGGTGGCGCTGGTGGGCTGCCACAAGCTACGCCTGCTGAGCTTGCTAGATGGACTGAGGAAAATCGGGACTGCCCAGTGTGTATCGAGCGGTTTCAAGAGTCCAACCAAGTTGTTC
>JBAXGS010000082.1:0-4110 GCA_037139275.1 bacterium
AAGATACCGGCGAGTTGCTGCCGGGTCATGGTGGGCTGTTTGATCGTTTTGATTCAGTGCTGGGCGTTATTGTGGTTGTCGCGGTGTGGGATGTGCTGTGCTACTGGTAAGTGGTTTTGCGAGTATATAAGTCATTGTAAAGTAATGATTTTTAAGGCATTCGATCGCTTCTTAAGAGTAGATCTGGATTGCCCAGTCGCCGCTTGCTATGACGGGCGATCCAGATTTTAAAAAAACTCGACAAGATGCTCTTGCCCGACCACTGACTCCTCACCTGTGTCCATATTTTTAACACGCACCACATTTTCATTTTTTTCAGTTTCACCAATAAGCACCAGCCAGCGCAGGCCTGCCGCATTTGCTTTCTTCATTCCTTTTTTTATACCGCCGACAATAATGTCGGTATGCAATCCTGCGCGATGCAAAGTCTGATGCGCAAGAAGCGCAAGAGGGGTAAGTGATTCATCAAAGGGAAGAATGCCAATGCGTGGTTGCTGCGTCTGAGTCAGAGCAGTATTTCCTGTTGCTTCTAGAAGCAGAAGTAATCGCTCCATGCCGATGGCGGCGCCTAGAGAAGGGAGTGGTTCTTTCCGGTCAAATGCTGGAGATAAATCATACTGGCCTCCACCGCAAAACGTGCTTTGTGCGCCAAGGCTTGATGATGAAAATTCAAAAACAATGTTATTGTAATAATCAAGACCTCTGACAAGGAGTGGATTGTGTATCCTGTTGATGCTGAGAATATCAAGAAGCGTGTTGAGAGATTGCCATTGGGCAGCGGATGCTTCTGATAAGTAATCAGTAATGCGTGGGGCAGTTGTATAGAGCTGCTGGCATGATTCATTCTTGCAGTCAAAGATACGCAGCACATTGGTAGTAGCACGCAGACTGCAGGTTGCACAAAGCTGCGTGGCATGATCAGCAAGAAAGATTTTTAATGCCTGTTTATGAGCGTTGCGATCCTCGCGTGATCCCAAAAAGTTGATACTAAGGACATACTGTTCAAGCTTGAGAGTGCGTGAAAAAAAATCATTAAGCAGATGTATGAACCGTATTTCTTGCGCTAAGGATTGAATACCAACAGCTTCAATATTGAATTGTGAGAATTGCCTCCAGCGGCCTTTTTGCGGCCGTTCATGACGAAACATAGGGCCATGGCTAAACACGTTCCAGGGAGTGGTTTGAATTCCCGATTCTAAATAGGCGCGAATGGTGCTGGCTGTTCCCTCGGGGCGGAGGCAGAGCGTCTCTTTGTCGTTGGTAGAAAGAGTGTACATTTCTTTGCCAACGATGTCGGTTTCTTGTCCAACAGATCGTTTAAAAAGATTTTCATGCTCAAGAATTGGTGTTTGGATGTGGGAAAATTGGGCGCGGGTAAAATGGGCGTACAGAGCACTGTAGAGTGCGTCATAGAGCTGCATAGCCAGTAAATCTTGAGTGCCTTTAACCTTGTGTATCATACGAAAGCCTTGTGTTTGTTAGAGAGCGTTATTTGCTTGAAGTATAATCCTGCGGTATAATAACCATACGTTTGGCAGTAAAACAAGCGAATATAGTGATTTAAACTATATCATAGGGTAACTAGTATTGATAGCAACGTGTATCTGCAGGGCGTTACCCTTTATTATGATAGGAATATACATATGACTTTTTTTAGTACTTTATTGTCGCATATTGCGGGTTTAGAGCTCGGGCTGAATATGCTGACACTTTTGTTAGTTGTGACATCTTTTTTAATTATTGGCTTGGTCTACAAACTCTATAATCACATTGAGCCTCGTCGATTTTTTGGTGGATCAGCAAATCCGCGTACTTTTGTGCCAGCACGTAAAGAATTGCGTGTGGGTGTGGTGACTTCTCTTATTAATGAAGCAATCACCCCAGAAATTGAAGAGGCGTTTCAGGGGTATCTCCGTGAATCTATTGAGGTACTTGGATCGCGAATGGGGTCTTCAGTGAACATTAAAGAGGTTGCGCCACACAATGTTGAGCGTGCGCTGAGTGAGGGATTATTTGACATCGTAGTTGTGGATGGAAATAGCGCACTTACGTTTTCTTCTAAGGTTGAACTGATGCCGTATCACATTTCTTCATTGAATGCATTGGCGCTGGTTTTTTGGGATAAAATGCCGCATCACATGTTGACGCTTGCTGATTATGCTAACTACCCTTTGAATACCACCGCGGTATTAAAAAATTCTCTTGAAGAGAGCTACTTGGCTATTTTTGAGAAAATTAAAATGCGTCGTGTTGATACGCTTACTCGGTTGGTTGTTGATCTGAAGCTTGGATTGGTGCGTGCCGGGCTCGTTCGCATGGAGCAAGCAAAAGCAATGAAGATGGAGTATCCCTCAATTAAATTTATGCCGGTGTCATTAAGTAATCAGTGTTTTGTGCAAGATGAACGTCTTGCGCTATCTCGTGCCAATAAAGACTTTCTTCAAGAAGTTGAAAAGAAAATTGCTTTGTTGCGTCGTGAAGGAGTGCTTAAAAAAATTCACTCTCGTTGGTTTATGGGATTGCGTCCACGCTTTCAGCCAAAGGCTGAGATGGCGCTTCCTTCAGCTCCTGATCTTTTGGAAGATTCACAGACTGAGACAGAAACAGCCCCTATTCTTCTTGTTGAAGATAAAAAAGATACGACGCTCTCTGAATAACGTCGGGGCATCGATACTGTAAAAAAAAGAGGCGCTAGATTTTTTCTAGCGCCTCTTTTGTATGGTTTATTTTTTATTAGTTTTCTTTTTCCGTAGGCCGTAGATTGTGGTGGCAAGACCAGCAAGAGCAACCAGTCCACTGATGATGCGTGTCGCGTTAAGCCTGCTTTTTTTAGCGTGAATCCGCCCTATGTGGTAGTTTATTTCTGCGAGTTCTTCTTTGAGTGTTTCTCTCTCAGAAGGGTCTATTTTTTCCGCAAGGCGGGCGCGAATAATATTGCGTCGCTGCATGTGCGGATATCGCTCATGGCCAATTTTACTGTGTTTGTGTTGACTGCTGGCCCATAGTGCTGCACCTCCCAGAGTTGAGGCAATTGCCAAAGCTATCAAGCGATTTGATAGATAGCGCTCGCCCTCTGCTTTTTTGGGAGTGCTGCCTGGTGCGTGAGTAGGGGGAGTGCTTGTTGAGGTGGCCGTATAGGTGAAGGGCGTGCTTGCCATGCTGCCTAGAATGATAAGTAATAACATAGTTTTTTTCATGCGTAATATCCCCCGTTATGTGTCATACACTCACGCCTTACCATTGTTTGATAGTGCTGTGCTCTGTGATCTGTGTGATCGCATATAAAGCTGTGAGTTGTTTGCTGTATACTAGTATATACAAATTTGTATATAAAATTTAAGAGCTTTTATTAGTTTCTACGTTTAAATCGCTTTTCAACGTCATGTTTTGATACAGGCCACATCGTTGGTCGTCCGTGCACACACATAAATTTATTCGGTGTTGCAAGGAGCTGTGTTATCAATTGCTGCATGGCATCTGTATCAAGTGTGTCGCCTGCTTTGACTGCCATTTTACATGCGAGATGGCTGTGTACATGCTCATTCAGTTTTTGTCTAAAGAGCGTGGTGTCTAGGGCGTGGTGAGTGCTTATAAAATCGGCCGCATCAAGCAGTACTGCGCTGAGAGATTCTTTTTGTAGTTGTGGCGGACAGCTGCTAATAGTGAGATGGTGTGGGCCGGTTTGTTCAAACTCAATTCCTTGATCGGTAAAAAAGGTGCGGGCCTCAAGGAGCATGGCTGCGGTTTGTGGCGAGGGAAGGATTACGGTTTCGGGGAAGAGGAGCTGGGTGCCTTCTTTGCCAGTAAAGGTAGTGGTGTATTGATGGTAGAGAATCCGTTCATGCGCCGCGTGCTGATCGATTAGTATCAGTTCGTCGTGCAGCTCAATAAGAATGTAGGTGGTAAAGAGTTGCCCAATGATGCGAAATGGGTGAGGGGCTATCTGCTGAGGCTGCTCACGCGTGGGCGCTGGCTGAGCACTGAGAGATGGAGAGGGGGTAATGGTATGGAGTGGTTGGTGGATGATGATTGATCTAGAAAGAGGCTCATAATCGCCACGGGGAGGCAGTGGTTGATTTATAGAAAGGGGGGTTTGATGCTGTGTATAGG
>JBAXGS010000083.1:0-4095 GCA_037139275.1 bacterium
ATTTTAGCGCCAAGCCGTGAAAACTTATCGGGAGTCCGTAAAAACTCAACAACATCACGCAGCTCTTCTTTTGCCTCATGAGCTCCTGCAACATCTTTAAACGTCACGCCCAATGCATGTGGCGAAATGAATTTTGCCTTACTTTTCCCCATGCTAAAAATCTTACTATTGCCGCCACCACCCTGCATATTGCGAAAGTAGAGAAACGCAAAAACAGCAAAAGACCCAAATAAAAAGAGAAAAAAGAGACTCCCCCACGGCTGAGCATCCGGATAACGCACATCAACAGCAACATTATGAGATCTTAGAAGTTTCCAAATATCTTGATGAGGAGCCAGCCCAACTTCAAAGATCCGTCCATCAACAAGCTTGCCTTGCGCGTGAACTCCATTTTCCACAATCACACTTACAACATTCCCTTTTTCAACGTAATCCAAGAATTGAGAGTAGATAATCTGCTCAGGCTCAGATTGGGTCACATTATACCACCACAAAAAAGATCCCATCGCGACCAAAACAAACAATAAAGCGAGCGCACTTGGCCCTTTTTGCGGCATTCGCGAACGTCGAAACGGTTTTAAAGACATACTTAATCCTTACATAATCATATGTTTAAACAGAGCTGCATTCTAGTACAGGCAGCAAACCAATTCTAGTCCTCGATAAAAGAAACACTCAATTGCCCAGTCTCTTGACAATATCTAAGTGATAAACCGTAAACTCTTGCCATAGTATGTTTTATTACTTTTTTATCTCAAGGACATGTGGATGATCTACTCTCCAATTTTCGCAAGCCTCTGTGCCCTCTTTTCAGGCTTTGTATGCATAACGCCTAGTTCTATACACGCAAAAGCAGATTGGGATCCTTCAGTCAATAGCAAAGCAATTACCGCATGCACAGAAGCCCTTGCCAGCTACGAGTCTCTCTGTAAGCGGCAGCCTGTGCTAGAGATTCTTTATGCATTCGCAGGATATGACAACTGGGAAGGCGTCAGCCAAGTATATGATCATGCACTCAAAGAAAAAAGCCCCTATGCGCCAACACTTACCAAAACAGAATCTGAAGATGTAACGGCAAAAATAAAAGCAGCACTCAATAATGGAGGGCTCTATATTCACAGATTTAACAAGACAGCTAATGCTGTAAAAATGTCTTTCTCAAAGGCCTCAGGCAAGGCAAAAGATATAGCAGGAGCCCCTCTTATTGCTCGCCCCGATAGCTCTGTATTTAATGAGGACGCTATGGTAGGCCCCGTAAAAATAACCAATGGGGGAGGCTTAGATAAGAATGCAAAAACTGTCGGCATTGTATACCGAGACTACAAAGGCATCCACTTCCGTCGCTTTGAGTCATGGCAAAATATCATGCTCCCTATTCCTACAGATCTTAATTTAAATAATAGCGGTGCTAGTTTTTATGGCCACCAACTTGAAGAAAACGGCACTCGAGGCTTAGTAACCGTCACGGCACAAGGAGGCTCCGGGGTAGTCTTAATTGCAAACGATCGTCTCGCTAACGCGCAATGTACTGCCGTTATAAATGGCAGCGGATCATTTGAAAATGGAGGTGGGCTTGGTCAAGGAATTGCGTATCCATGGGGAGAAACAGGTGTGGATTTCCGTATTCACAACTATTATCAATCAAATTTATTTTACTGTAATTTCCTAGACACCGGAACAACCCTTACAACGCTCCACACATTCCGATGGCAACCAGACAACTTTGATGGAGTTAATACTGATTATCTGCCAAAACCAGGCGATATGAATTATAAATACTCGTTCTTAGGTCGCCGCATCTGTGATGCAAATGGAACCATACAAACTCTCAATGGCGCTGACAACTTTGATTCATCAATTAGCTCAGGCCCAGGTGCTATTCGCTACCCTACAGGATCTAACGCAGTAGATCTTTGGTTTGCATTTGATAACACCACTTTTTCTTTTGGAATAGGAAAACCAAACTCACAAGCAGACATAGATGCTGAATCTACCGCAATACGACTTCTTTGCACACGCAACATACCGTATTGCCGTTACTTGCGATACTTCGGTTTTCGTACGCCAGGAGCAACACGATTAAGTAATATTGAATCAAAAGTCCTGAACCCTTCACAAAAATTTTGTACCCCACCCTACCTCAATGGAAAATTCCTCTTTTGGAGAAATGAGTGGACCACACCAAAGCAAGGAACAACCCCTACCGATCTGTTTAGCATTAAATTCAAAGCTCGTGGCGATACAGTACAAGTTGCTTTTGGACAAAAAACAGGTGCTGAGCGCGCAGCTGAAGCGGCCTATGATACAAGCACTTCATATGTAATATATGTAACGCAACAACAGTTAGGATTTTATAAAGACAATGGTAAAGCTGAACTTCCTGCAACCCTCACCGCAGGAGCGCAGTTCTTAGCAGGGACAGATAAAGAAAGAGCGTATGATTACTGGGTAAGCTTTGCTAATGGAACAATTCAATTTGGGCATGGGACAACAGTCGGCGAGAATATAGTCGCCCAAACCATAGACCCAGCTCCTCTGAAAAAAATGAGCGCGTTTACCTTTGCCTCAAATGCACGCAGCGTTGATTACACCGATATAGTCTGCGCCCCATATCAACCAGTTACTGTTACCACAACAACCGCAGGCAGCACCGCAACACCAGGCGCCTATACACAATGGCCAGCTGCCCAAATATTAAAATCACCAGACCAAGGAGCAATTGTCTTTGGATATCGAAACACGGCAGAAACACCCGAACCAGAAACTCATTCAGTTATGATTGGACTCAGGTCAAAACTCCCTACAGCAGATGAAATCGCAAACCAAACCGTTCCTGATTATCAAATTCTGCTCGGAAGTCGCAATAACACTTCGCATGAAATCTTACGTCAGACCAACCCCGTTAAGCTTGGCAAAAAGGCAGATTCCAGCCCAATACTTGCCCTTGACTCTGAATGGCATGATATGTGGATTTTATATAGTGCAGGAGCAATCGCCTACGGAAGTGGCTCAGAAGTAGGTAGCAATATACTGGGAAGCTGGAACGATCAATCTCCAATCAGCATGATTAAATATTTTAGCTTCACTTCACTTGCTCCGACAATGCAAATAAGACTCAATAGCACCCCAGCTCTTGAACCTCAACGCACCTGCTCAACACAACATGGCTCGACACCAAAATGGGCAACCCTGTGGCAGTTTGAAAATCCAGGCCAAGGAGCGTTTAGCTTTTCTGCGCTTGCCTCAAGCCCAACAGGCACGCTTCAAGTAGGATTAACCAGTGCCGCACAATCATATCCTACCTATGAAGTAATCATTAACGATGGCGGTAAGGCATATATTAGAAAAGATCGCTTACAACAAACCAATAGCATTATGACTCTTACACCAGAACAACTTCCGATTGATGCTGCAAAACAATACTGGATAGCATATAAAGATGGAAACATACTCCTGGGAATGGGCACGAACCCTCTTGCCACAGGAGCAATAATTCTACAATGGCAAGACCCAACCTTTGATAAAAAAACAACACCAGCTCTTTCTCGTTTCGTCTTTTCTTCAGCAAACTCAAAAGTACAATACTCTGAAATAGGGACACAACTTTTTGATCCATACAACACTGCGTTAGCTGCTGCCTCGCAAGTTCTTGTCGCACAAAACACCGCTCAAACAGAATGGTCAACTGATCCAACAAAAGTCCTTCTTCCTGCTTCAAGTATTAAACAACTCTACTGGCATCCAACATTGCGTTGTGCCGAACCCGGCAGAACGGGAATATCATGTACTGTGCAGAAAAAAGATACTAAGAGTTTGAAACTGATGCTGGGATTAAATGATGCTCCTACCTCTCCAGAAACTCCAGTACTTCCACTCTCAAGCGCTGCATACACCGTTACTATTGCAGACACAGGAATCATTCAAATTACTGCTCGCAATGGCTCTCTCTTGTACACATCACCAGTTTGTGAGCCGCTCCAAAAATTAAGTAATTCAGAACTTCACAATATATGGGTAACCCTTTCAACTACACCACAAGCAATTGTCTTCAGCTTTGGTATTGATACCCCGTATGGGTCATCACCGGCTCATACC
>JBAXGS010000084.1:0-4089 GCA_037139275.1 bacterium
ACTGAATACACCTTGGTTACTCCGATTACCTCTTCAAACGAAAGTGACGGCAAGAGTGTACGAAATCGCTGAGCAAGCATAGTTTTGCCCGAACCCGGTTGTCCAATCATAATAACATTATGATGCCCCGCAGCAGCCAACAGAAGGGCTCGCTTTGCCTGCCATTGGCCAGCAACATCAGCCATATCTTCTGCTTGTTCTTGCGCACTGAGCGATGCAAACTGCTGCTCAAATTGTGAGGGCGTTGGCGCCAAAACAACCTCCCCCCGCATATGAGCAAGTAATTCACTAATATGCCCCACCCCAATAACCTCAATACCAGTAATCAGCGCAGCCTCAACCGCATTCTCCCGTGGAACAATGAGCCGCTTCTTTCCTTGTTGCCGAGCGTAATCAGCTATTGCTAGCACCCCACACACAGACCGTATTGCGCCATCAAGCGCCAATTCTCCCAAAAAAATTGTTTCTTCATAATAAGCCGTTGCAGCAGGCAATTCTTCTGCCGCACGCAAAATAGCAAGCGTAATGGGGACATCAAAAAGCACATCCTGTTTTTTGATGTTTGCTGGCGCCAAGTTAACCGTAATTGAACGAATAGGAAGCGTACTCCCACTATTTTTAAGAGCAGCACGAATGCGCTCCTTACTTTCGGTAATTGCTTTATCAGGAAGACCCACAATAGTAAAAGCAACCAATCCCATACTCAAATCTGCTTCAATCTCAATCAACTGGGCATCAATACCCACTGTAGTAGCACTGTACAATCGCGCATGCATAACATCCTCATTTCGAGCTCTTTTACATTAAAAAGCATACAGAAACTTTATCAGGTTTTTTGTAAAAAACAACGACTGTATCATAATAATCCTGCTGTATATTCTTGCAAAAATCATGCGCGATCTTTTACAGTAATACAGCATCATGCATGAGCCATGACGTTCTCCCCTCGGCATACTATGCCGGTTACCTGCTTTTATAATCATCTAATCTAAACGGAGGTTTGTATGAAAAACATACATCATCTAATGGTATTACTCTGTGTATCAAGCACACTCGTAACGGCAACACCACCCGATACCGATGCCGGAGTTGTTGCACGTACTATTACCAAACATATTAAAGAAACTACTGACGCATCGTATCATGCGCTTCAGAAAGAACTGAAAGCTGACTATAAACAAGAACATACCAAAGCCAAAAAGGAGATGCGTGCTGCACAAAAAAAGCTCCAAGACGCATGCGCTGACGAAAAAAAAGCGCTTCAAGAAGCATGTAATACACAGAAACGAGCTCTGTATAGCGACTATCTTGCCTCGCACAGCGGCGACAGCGCTGCTCATCACACAGCGAGCAAGCTCCTTAAGACACTCAGAAATGCCGCATTATTTGCAGCCAAAACACTGAAAGCTGCATTTACCCATGCGCAAGAATATCTTGAGGCGCTGATCAAACATGCTGAAGATACAAAATCAACCGAACTCATCAAAGCAGCTCACGAAGAACTGACGTGGCTTGACACGCTTGAAAAAGCAACACGCAAGTCAGGTATCTCGTTTGATGAAGAGTTTGCTACTCATACACCAACAAAAAAGAAGGCTCGTACTAAAAAATTTGATAAATAAATCGAGTATTTTTCAGAGAGCGTAGGTGCTCCGCTCTCTGAAAAACGTTCTTATATCCTCTCCCTATTTTCTTGCGCTCTTCGAGCAGATTACAAAACACCTCTCCCTTCTAAAAACAAGATTAAAAACTTTCATTATTTTTTAAAAAACACCGCTAAATAAAAACTATTTATTACACAAACTCTTGTTTTCATTCCAGTACCTTATTTACTATAAGTAATGATCGAGCAGCTTCTTATCAAAAAAGAATCAGCAAAATCGTTATTACAAACCCAATAAGGAGAATTGTATGAAAAAGAGCATACTCTTATCAGTAGCACTGGCTGCAGCAACAAGCATGTCTATGCGGGCAGAATCAACACTTGATGAAGCATTAAGCGCGGCGCAACAAGCAATTAGCGATGCGTATGAAGCTGGATTTGAAGCAGGTAAAAATGCAGGCACTGAAACAGGCCTTGCCGCTGGACTTAAAGCCGGCGACCTTGCTGACGGCGAACAAAATCTTGATGATCCGGATGCTGTTGCAGCACAAACCGTTGAAGTTGAGAAAGAAATGGAAGAGCTTATGAATAATCCAGAAAAAATGGATGCCATCATGAAAGATCCAGAATTTCAAAGCTTTTTAAAAGAAATTGAAAGCAATCCAGAAATGGCAGAAAAGCTTGGAATTCCAACTCAAGGTGAAAGTCTTGATGATGAAACCGACGCAAAAAGCGACGAGAACGAAGACGAAGGTTCATATTAAACCTAGCCCAATTCACTACAGTAATAAGAGGGGAACGAGTTCCCCTCTTATTACTGTCAAAAGGAGTACCGTATGAAAACGCACTATATCTTTCTCTCCCTCATTTTTTTAGCAACCTCATATGGACTTGCAGCTGAAGATGTTGTCTTAAAAGCAGAAAAAGAAGGGTGTACTGCTTTTCATGATGCGGTTATGAAAACAGGCCTCTATGAGCATGCAAAAAAAGAAATAGGTGAAAAACATTCAATGGCGCCCTTCACGGTGTTTGTTCCTACAAATGACGCATGTAGTGTGCTCAAGGATCTGCCTCAAGACCAGCAAAAAAAACTCCTCCCCTTTCATGTGGTGCCAGGAAAACAAATAGAAAACCCTGCAGAAGAGATGAAAACAGGCGTCTCTACCGTTGGAGAGCAATTACTCTTTATGAAAGATTCAAAACTATTTTTGGATGAATCAGAAACCCATGCAACCATAATCAAAGGCCCTATCGCCGCCAAGAACGGTGTGATTTATATTATTGATCATATCCTTGCGCCAGCAGGCACCACACTACCAACTACTCACACAGAATCCCCAGCGAGTGCGCCAACCACACAACTCACTCAGCCGACTACAGCACATACCCATAGCAATGAAGACGAAGAGGAAGAAGAAGCACCGCAACACGGAGCCACGTCTACGCCAGTGGCTACACCGACACAAACAACCCTTACGATGCAACCAATGGGAGCTGCACCCCTTCCCGCAGCACCAACAAATCTTTTGACTGAACAGACAGGCCAAGTTCTTGCCAGTGGCATTACCCAGCTCACACAATCAATTCAGCTGTTAATTCATGTAATACAGCAAGCACAACAACAAGTGGGCACACAAACACCAAGCGAATCGGTCCCGTTAACCGTTATTCCTTAACATGACTGCAACAAAGTAACCGTGCTTTTTATACATCCATTGCCAAAAGTAACCGTGCTTTTTATACTTATCTAATATAAAGTAACCGTGCTTTTTATACATACAATAAGCGAAAGACCGCTTAAATGACCGAACCACACAGACAATAACGACGCTTTGTGGTCAGGCCCTCCGTATAGTTCGCGCACCATTTTAAAATAGTTTATCTCTAGGTACATATGAAAAGATGCATAGATTACTACCTGCTTGAATGGAAACAAGAAGTGCACCGCAAACCGTTATTGTTGCGAGGAGCTCGCCAAGTAGGGAAGACCTATGCCATTCGTACTCTTGGAAGCACCTTTGAACACTTTATAGAAGTGAACTTAGAACAAGATCGTGTAGCCAAAGCAATTTTTGAACGAGACCTTGATATTAAAAGGATTATATTTCAACTCTCAACCCACCTCAACAAAGATATTATCCCGGGCAAAACCTTACTCTTTATTGATGAAATTCAACAGTGCCCTTCAGCAATTACCGCATTGCGCTATTTCTATGAACAGATACCAGAGTTACATCTGATTGCAGCCGGGTCACTTTTAGAATTTGCCATTCAGCAGATTGGGATGCCCGTTGGACGGATTTCTTCATTATATCTGTACCCCATGTCATTTATTGAATTTTTAATAGCCGACAACAAACCGCACTGGGTAAAAGCTATCTTACACCACAATCCAGAGACGCCTATTTTTGACCAACTTCATACACAATTACTTGAATCACTGCATCTTTATTGTATTGTGGGCGGCATGCCTGAAGCGGTTAAGC
>JBAXGS010000085.1:0-4083 GCA_037139275.1 bacterium
GGTATATTGGAAGCATGGCTGATGTAGCCATGATCGATAAGTTCAAGGGTGTTATTTTCACGCGGGATACAGACAAGCGATTGTTGTTGGCGGCGGAGTACGGTTACCCCTGTTACTGGTGTGTAGTACATGCTGATGCCAGATGCAAGTATGGTTATGACAAAAGTTGCGGTGAGCCATGCCGATTTTTGTTTCTTAGTCCTCCACATATATACAGTTCCTGCACAGAGATAGAGTGGAATAAGATGCCACCAGCGCAGGGGAATCCATCCTGAAGGGATTGGAAGGGTGAGAAGCGCTTCCCAGGTGGTGGTGATTGCATTGAGCACTATACAGAAGATCTGTGTGGGAAGCGCCAGCAGCGTTGCAAAAAACAACAGGCTTGAGACCACCAAGAAGAGAGTAAGAAACAACGGGTGGATAATGTTTCCTATGATGCTGAGAAGTGGAAAGGGAAGATCCCACCACAGTAAAAAAGGGAGCGATGCTCCGGTGAGGATGAGTTGTAGTGTAATTGCATCTACAAGCCACGCTGTAATGCGATGAGCTATCAGTGAGCTATTCTGTGCGGTGTCGTGCATAATGAAGCGCCATAAAGAGCCAGCGGAGATAATGTGTAACCCCTCCGGGTTGAGGGAATGACCGTTGCGCGGTATCAAGTACGATGGTGATAGCTTTTTTGCATGGGTCTGTATCAAAGAATGAAGAGACTGCAAGTTGTTGGACTACGGTTCGGGCATGATAGAGCGTTAGTGTTTCAGTGCGCAGTAGTGCATCAAATCCCGCAGCATCATTGTGCTTTTCAGGATCAGTGAAGAATTCTAAGAGTGTGCTGGTGATATCTGCTTCATGAGGCGCCTGGTAGAGAATAACACTTCGTGATTGTATGGTAGGAAGAACCGCTTGATAGTCAGCGGTGAGAAATATGAAATAGTACCCACGCGGCGGTTCTTCTACTACCTTAAGTAATTTATTAGCACATGCCGTGGATAAGAGATGTGCATCGGCAAGAACAAAAACATGAGAGGTTTCTGGTTCCAGCATGTACTGAATGGTGGTAAAGAGCGGGTCAAGAGTCTCCAGTACATAGTCGCCGCTTGGCTGTATCCAGGTAACCAAGGGTGATTGTAGTGCGGTAATGCTGGTGCAGATTGCACAGCGACAAGGGCTGTGTGGATTCTCTGCTCGATAGGGGCACATCATGCACTGCAGAAAATTAATAACATATTCATGCAGCTGTGCGCTGCTTCCTACGCAGATGAGTGAATGGTGGGCTGGGGCTTGATAGTTAGTCATGACGCGCTTGGAGGAATGTGCACACTATGTGATGCGCTGCGTCTGCCAGAGCAGTAGGGTTTTGAAGGGCATCGAGTGGGTAAATGCGTGGGTGTCTGCGTGCCAGTATTTCATATCCTTCAGCAACACGTTGCCAAAAGTCGTCTCCTTCTTGCTCCATAGTGCTATGTGCGCCACGGCGGACTATACGGCGTTTGAGCGCTTCATCGAGTGGAATTTTGAGGTACAGTGTTATGTCAGGGCTGATGCCATGCATTGCAAATGAGTTTACCGTTTCAATAAATTGTTTATCAACACCTCGGCCATAGCCTTGATAGGCGAGCGCAGAGTCAGCCATGCGATCTGATATGACAATGTCACCACGGACCAGAGCTGGAATTATCAGTTTTTGAAAATGTTCCGCCCGGTCTGCGGCAAAAAGTAAAAACTCAACGCGCGGATCGCATTCTTTTTCTTCTTCGAGTAAGACGGTTTTGAGCATTTTACCGATACGCGTTCCACCAGGCTCTTTAGTGACTACAATCTGGTGTCCATCTTGTAAGAGCATTTCTGTGAGTGCGGTTAAGAGTTGCGTTTTGCCGGCACCATCAATTCCTTCAAGAGTTATGAGTGTGCCTGGATATTGATGAGTGCGCATAAGGAGTGCTTTTCGATATCGTATGAATTAAGATTTTTTCATTATTCTACTATAGCAAAAATAGACTGGATGGCAATGACGGGCATTTTCGGGCCTTGCACAAAGCGCCATGCAAAACATCGGTTATCTATGCAGGAGATACCGTTGAAGAGCTTTTGCAAACTCGTTTTATACCACTTCATTTAGTTGCTGAGATTTTTAAATAGTGATTCTGTGTGATGATATTCTTACTTTTAACGATGATTATCGTATATAATAATCTTATATACTTATAAGGGTTATCATTATGAATGCTCACTTTTTAAAATTTTTGTGTGCATTTTTGTGTTTGTATTCGGGCAACTGCCTGCCTGCTGTCGCAGTAGCACCTAATTCGGTTGATGTCAGCGATGTATTTATTCAGCTTGCCGCAGCACCTCAGTATGCTTCATTATTTGACGAGGCATGTGCTATTCAAGATGCGCAGACAAATGGGGCGGCTTCAAAGCAGATACAAAAAATGGTTAAAGCATTGGTAAGTCGGCTGCACTTTATACAAAAACATGAATCTGACCCTCTTTTGGACCAGTTGCTTGCATGGGCCCAGGGGTGCAGGGCGCAGCCAGTGGCAGCCACACAACTTTCGGCGGCACAGGCGCTGTCTTCTTCTGATTTTGTGCTGATGACCAGCGACGATATTTGCTATGAATTAAGCAAAAAACCTGAGTATGCCGAGTTGTTTGATCTCTTTGTCTCTCTTCAGGTTTGTATACAGGAAAAGCAAAAAAAAGAAATTGCAGATGCGGCGCGAGCTGTAGTCAGGCGCATTCGATTCATTGCAAAATATGCGCCAGACCCATTGTTTGATCATGTTATTCTGTGGTTGCAGGCCCATAAATATATTCCAGATCCTGCTGTGGTAAAGCGTAAAAGATTGAAAGCATTGAAAATTGCGGGTATTGCGGCCGGAGTTCTTGCAGCATGTTTTGTTGGACTAAAAGTTTGGAAAAAAGCAGTAGTTATTGCTGGGCGCCGTGAGGTTTTGCAAGAGGAGAAGACAGATGTAGTTAATGTAGCTACTCGATATAATACTGAGCGTGCGCGTCTCCTTGCAGCAAAATATAGATGCGCAGGTCAGCTTGACAAAGAAAAGCTTTTTAGCGCTTTGGATGAGATTAAGCAGCAGCTTAGGCTGCGTCGACAGTTGTTATACGAAGGCATTAAGAAAAAGTTTAATAATCGGCGGAATCGAGGGCAACTTTTGGGGTGGCATGCACGTGGGCTCTCTATATTTTATGTAGATGATGATGTAGATCGTGGCCATCTAGTAATCGATCTGACTAATCTTACACATGCATACGATATGTTTGGCGATGCACGAGCTCGAGCTGAGAAGAAGAAAGCAAAGCGTAATGGGACGAGAATGCAACCTATAGAAGGACGAGAACAATTGAGTGAAATAGATCAGTCAGTAAAGAAGACTAAGAAGGCTAAGGGGACTGAGGAGCTTATTTGGGCGGTTTTTTTAGCATCAAAATTGGATAGTAAATTACCTCTTGACGCAGTTTCATTGATTCATGAGTATCTTGTTGGTCCACTACCAAGCGTTCCCCGCCCTACGCCAGCGCTTACTACTTCTCCTCATCAAGACATGAGCACTGCAGGTGCGGGTTTAGGTGCAGGATCAGGTGACTCTGATCACACTTCGCGCTTAGTCGAAGTAAATAGAGAATACATCCCCGATATTGATTAATGTTCTTTCTGCTTGGATAGATTTGTAAATTATTGCGTAGCGGTGCTGCAATTGTCACACTGCCCTCACTCAACGTGTTTTGAGAAGGGAGTGTATGCAGCAACGTCGTTTTTTACCGTATTTCTTTTTTGTGCTTAGTATCATAATTATGCCGCTTTCAGCGGCAACAGCCTATCGATGGGGAAGCGCTAATGGAACTGGCGCGTGGAATGGTGCGCAGACTGGTGGTCTGGTAGCACAAGATAATGCGGCGTTTGACTCAGAAGAGCTCGTCACAGCGGCTGACGGCAGTACAACTGCAGAGCAAATTGGTATTTTTAAACCAGCAGCTGGTGGATCGCTTACACTGATTGATACGGTAAAAATAAAAGGCGATGTTGAAATTCGGTTTACTGGCAGTTTACCCGTCACTCAGCAT
>JBAXGS010000086.1:0-4081 GCA_037139275.1 bacterium
CCTCAACCAGTAGTGCCAGAAATAAAAACAGCAGCTCTCCCTACACCAGAAGCGCTATCAGCACCCATAGAACTACCAGCACCGCTAAAATTACCAGCACCACCGAGTGCGCCAGCAGCACTTCCTCTTCCCGCTGCGTCAACCAGCACTCCGACAGAGATGCCACAGCCCATAGAACCACCACTTGCGCAGACAGCCCCAATCCTTGAACCAGCTCCCGTTGCTCCCGAATTATCTCAAGCTGCAGCAATGCCTGCCGCAACGGCTACTTCCGTAGCAATGCCACCTATCCCCGACTTACTTAAAACGCCAGAGAATACTCCTTCGCTATAAAATTAATGCTATAACTCAACCCCAGACAACGGTATACTCCTTTACACGCCCCCTTATATACATTCGTATTTAAAAAAGGATTACCCACGTGTATTGCAATTATTACGTTGTAGCAGCTCATCGAAGAATGATTTGGCTTATTGTTGCGCATCTCAAGAGCCATGACAACATTGCGTTTCATCGCACCATGGATGGAGAAAGTGACGTTCTAGAATTTTTTGTAACACCCGAGCATGAACAACAGCTAGTCTCATGGTTTGAGCTTTATAAAGAAGAAGGTTTTATCTTTTCCTATCAAAAAAAGGATAATAGGATGCCGCAAATCTTACCCACCACATAAGCTCTTCATAAGCTCAAAGTAGTGCATTGGTACTACGGCAAAAAGCAATCAATCGATTGTACGAATATGAAAAACACAGTATCATACAATATCATTTTTATTATCGTATTTTATCTGGGTTTTATTCTATGTACTCATCAGTAGCGCCTACTTTTTTATCTATTGTCCCACCCCTTATTGTTCTTGGCTTTGGCATTCTTACTCATCGCATTGTCACTGCGCTTATTATTGGGCTGTGCCTTGCCGCGGTTATTGCAAGTGATGGGTGCCTCCTTGGCGGACTCCAGATGCTTATCGGCAAATTATGGGCAACTGCAGACTTCACCTCTCTCACCAGCATGAGCACCATCAGCGACAGCCAAACACTCTTAATTTTCTTGTTTCTTATTAACTTGGGAATTATCGTTGCAATTCTGGATCACACCGGCTGCGCGCAAGCATATGCAAACATGATTAGTAAGAAATTAAAGAATGCGCGCCAAGTAGAACAAGCAAGCCTGCTTCTCTCATTGGTCCTCTTTTTAGATGATTACTTTAGTACACTGACCGTCGGATCTATTATGAGGCCGATCACAGACCGATTCAAAGTACCGCCAGTAAAATTAGCATTCCTCATAGATTCTATGGCCGCTCCTATTGCGGTGCTTATGCCCATTTCAAGCTGGGTGGCGGTTATTATGGGACAAATACAACGCGCAGGTATTACTGAAACAATAACTGAAGCAACCGTCATCGTTGGCGATCCATTCCTCACCTACCTTGCATTACTTCCGTATATTTTTTACTCATTCATTTTAATGGCAAGTGCCTGGTTTATCGTTACGCAGCGTATTTCATTTGGTCCTATGCGCACCCATGAACTCAACATGCTCAAAAACAAAGAGAACACCTTAAAAGTAGCGTCTGTTGCCGAGTCGAATCCACATGCAACATTAACAGACTTTGTATCTCCCATTCTGTTGTTCATGGTTGTAACACTCATTGCCCTGCTGGCCTCTGGTGGCTCAAATCTCTTTGGAGGGCCCCATGGCTTTATTGATGCACTCCGTACCGCCAAAGCAGCATATGCTCTCGCAATTGGCAGTGTTGTGTCACTGGCTGTAAGCATTGTCTATCTCTATGCACGATCGCTCCTTGATATTACACAGGTGCCGTCCCTTATGAAAAAAGGATTCAACCTTATGGCCCCTGCAATGATTATCTTGCTCCTCTGCTGGACCTTTGGAAACATGCTCAATCAAGATCTGCATACCGGTAATTATATTGCAATGCTGCTTGCACACACCGTGCCACTCTGGAGCGTTCCTGCACTGTTCTTTGTTGTTTCAAGTATCACCTCATTTGCCATGGGATCATCGTGGGGAACTATTGGAATCATTATTCCGATTGCGGTACCTATGCTTATGAAGCTGGCCCACCTCACTGCACCGGCTGCTATCGCAGATGTACCACTTCTGCTTCCTATGCTCGGATCAATTCTATCTGGTGCCGTACTTGGCGATCACGTCTCACCTATCTCAGACACCACTATTATGAGTTCTGCAAGTACTGGTTCAGTGCATATTGAACACGTCTATACACAGCTGGTATACATTCTTCCTATCTTCTTTGGTACGCTCTCAGCCTGCCTAGTCAGCGGTATCTGGCCACACGGTGGTTTTCTGGCAAGCATTGCCATTGGCATTGCGGTTTCGCTTATACTCCTGACCCTATGCAACCAAGGCAACCCTGAAAAGGATATAAGGAACGTATGATACATACACGAGAATCACAATCACTTATTACTCAGGCGGTTTTTCTCGTCAATCCAGACTATGAGATTTTACTTCTCCAACTTCCCGATGGGCGCTGGCAATTGCCGGGTGGCAAATTACACACCAAAGAATCGTGGAGCGATGGAGTGCTTCGAGAAATAACCGAAGAAACAGGACTGAAAGATATTGCTATTGTCCGTGTACTCTATGTTGATAATTGGCATACCCAATCGTATGACTATTACCGGGCATACTTTCTCTGCACCACTATGAGTAAAAACATTTACCTGAGTGGCGACCATCGCCGCTATAAATGGATTAATGCCCAGACCAATCTTAATGAATTTCAATTCACTCACGAGACAGTGCAAGTACATTTAAAAAAGTTTTTACAAGAACTCAGCGAAGAATAGGAACTCCTATGAGCGCCAACAAACCATTGCCTCGCGGCATTAGTACATTAAAAGAAATCATTACTGACGGATATTTGTATATTGATAAAACAAAAATCATTCATCACTTCATCACTACTGAAAAGTACTGTTTTCTCGCTCGCCCTCGTCGATTTGGAAAATCACTCCTTGTTTCTACGCTCAAAGAAATCTTTCAAGGGAATAAAAAATTATTTGCTAATCTATGGATAGGTAAGGAAAGTAACTACGCTTGACAAAAACACCCCGTCATTCATCTTGATTTGTCGACCATTGATAGCAGCACACCTGAAAAACTTGAAATAGGCCTCTGTGAAGTCCTTCACGAAGTAGGACGAGATCTTGCTGTCGATGTTTCAAGCATCCAGCAATTAATACGGCTTGTTAAAGAACTCTCCACGCAAGGGCGTGTCGTTATTTTAATTGATGAATATGATGCACCCATTACCAGCACACTCTATGACATTGATCTGGCAAATAACAACAGACGGGCTCTCAGAAGTTTTTACGCCGTTATCAAAAGCCTCGATCAATACATTAAATTCTTCTTTTTAACGGGGGTAAGCCGATTTACACACACGTCTCTCTTTTCAGGACTCAATAATCTTACTGATATTTCATTGTATCCCCAAGCAGCCGCACTGGTTGGCTACACGCAAGAAGAAATAGAACACTATTTACTCCCCTATGTAGACATCATAGCAGCCACGCGGTCAACAAATCGCCAATCTGTCTTGGATGAAATGCGTGAGTGGTATAACGGCTACCGCTTCTCTGAGTCTTTGATTAGTGTATATAATCCATTTTCAATGTTTCACTATCTCTATACACAGAAATGCAGCAACTATTGGAGCAATTCTGCCACGCCTACTTTCCTCATTGATCTACTTAAGAAGGGTACGTATTCACTTGAAAATCTAAACTCCGCAACAGAAACAGCAACCTCTCTCGGGTCATTTAATTTAGATGCTATTGAGCTTGCACCGCTTCTCTTTCAAACCGGATACTTAACCATCCAATCATATTCTGAACTCACCCATCAATACACACTTGTCTGCCCTAATAAAGAGGTAAAAGTATCTCTGGGAGGACCGCTCTTAAGCTTCTTTTGCCATACTTCAGAAAGCATGGTACGAACGATTTTAAACCGCTTACGACAGGCCTAGATTGCTTCGCGATGCTCCAAGCCGTCGCTAAAGCTATTGCTGGCAGGCCGCAATGAC
>JBAXGS010000087.1:0-4042 GCA_037139275.1 bacterium
TAGTGTTTCATATGAGCCCACCACAATTTTGTACCGATAATGGAAGCATGATTGCACTGGTAGGCAGCTACCGCTGGGCACAAGGAGAACACGCAGGAATGGATTGTGATATTTTTTAAGATCCCTCAGGCGGCGGATTCTCAGCCATCACAGGCGGTGCCAGCAGTGATGGCACAAAATTATCCAAAATAAAGCCAAAAGGCGCGATCTTTTGAACTATGCTGAATATTCTATTCTGAAGCAATGAGTATGTAGTATCATACACACCATACTCCACATATGCGCGGACCCCAGGAGATGTAAAAAAATCAACCATCTCTCGGCATTTGTCTGCACCTGAAACAAAAAATGAGGCCGTTCTGATGGCCCATTTTTCTTGCTCCTGTAACGGAGCTTGGCTGGGTTTCACTACTTGCACATACTCTCCATTTTCTTGCTGGACAAAACAGACGGCGTCGCTCGTCCCCCCAGCTTGAGGGGAATAAAAAATACCGAATGCTTTGATATTTTCCCCATTAATCAGGTCAATGTAGGGAAGCAAATCATTATACATATCAATTAAGAAAAATGGATTCATAAGAAAAGTACCCAATGGCTTTCCTGCAGCATTTCTTGCAAACCCAGCGTTTTTAGCAAACGTCTCCAATGCTTGAGGAGCTGTGTGATTTGATAAAACCCACCCAAGGTCTGGATTCCACTCAATGTCAAAGCGATAATCTAAGGGCAGAAACTGTTTTAAGTGTTGTTTAAACAAATCAATCTGAATCGGTGCAACTTCCTGTATCTGCTGATGAATTGACGGCTGCATAGAAGAAAACGCTAGGGGACGTGTGTTCCTGACGCGTTGTGTTGCTTGCTTAAGCAACAAGAGCTCTTTGGTAAAGAGCCCTCCCTCAATTTGCTTGCGCCCGCTTTTTGCGCTATCGACAACCAAAGTACCACGCCATTCATGAGGAACTAGGCTTGCAGCTTTTTTCAAAGATTGCTTATAAATAGCCCAGTTCTCCTTCTGCTGAGAAGCCTTATGCTTCATTTCTAAAGCACGTTCTTCTGAAGCCTGCTTGCGCGCCTTTCGTGCTACCACTATCGCTGCTGCAAGCGCAAGCGCCGATGCTCCCGCTACTGCAATGGCATGAAACCTTGTAAATTTCTTACGAGAGGCTTGATGTGTGCGAGCAAAAAATGACGCAACGAGCTCTTTTGTTTCATCATCAATGTTCTTATCTTTTTCAAGCGCATCTAAAAATTTTTCTTGAAGTACCACATCTTCGAGTTCATATTTTTTTGTCTTGAATGCCCACGCCTGAGATGTAATAAACAATTTTTGCATCGCTGGTGATAGGGCTTTTAGTAGCTGAGAAAGCATAAGAAATTCTTGGCGAAGTGCTTTCTGTGAAGCAAAAAAAGAATGGGGTGCAATTACTGATGAAGCGGTTGCTACGGTAAGACCAGAACAAAAAGAGGTACAGAATAAACACACGATAAAACTTTTAATACATCTGTATATCTTCATCCCACACGCCCTGCTGCCGCACCTGATGTGTCAGTAGCACCAGGACCTGATGGAGCGCCTGCTCCAACTCCCGCACCAACTACTCCTGCTCTGCTGCCAGCACCCACAACAGTAGCTGGCGGAAAAACTGATACCTGCGGCGCATGAGTCAAAAAATCAGCCAACTCGGTAAGCTTCTGCGCTTTTCGGGTATTTGCAATGCGACCAAGGAAATCAAATTCTACGCTTCCAAGTAAGGCGCCTTCAACCTCAACCCCGTCTGCGTCAAAAAAAACAATCTTATTTTCAGGAACAGTAGCTCCCGTCCGTAGATAGTAAAAAATATCTGGAATCTCGGGCAAATTAGATATCCCTTTACCTAAAACCCCTAAAGCGGCAGCTGTCAGATCGCTCGCCACAAGCTCAATCCGTTTATTTAAAGCACGTTGTGCATCTTGCCACATCTTAATATTGCACCATCCACCGCGAGAGTGGTCTCGATAAGCTCTGACTTCATGAAAGCTTTTTTTAATTGCGTCTTGCTTGGCCGGAGGCATAAAACTTGCCATGTCATTACAATAAGCGGTCCATATAGCAGTTTCACGAGATTCTACCAATATAGAATTTTCAGCAACATTAGCACTACTCGCTATACCAAATAGTTTTTTCATGTCATTCAATTGAGCAGGTGTAAGACGAGAGACTGCTCTTGGCTCTGATAATGGTAAAAGATCACTGCTTATCTTAACTCCATATTTACTGGAAGACCTGTGTTTTTGCGTTTCTAAAATATCAATATCCTCAAAAGCTCCGTCTATTTCTCTTAATATTTTTGCAGAACTTTCTTCAGTTGTCTTTGCTTTTTGATAAGATTCTATGGCATTCGCCCTAGCTTTATTTCTGGCTTGTATAAGAGCTCTTAGCTCGGAAGATATTTGCACTTCATCTTCCGGTATTGCTACAACAATTCCTTCTTCTCCTTCTTCTTTTCGAAGAACCTCAATGGCTTCTAACTCTGAAGACCGTAGCTGCAATGCAGCATTCAATACTTCATATTCTTCAATATCCCTTTGTGACTGACTGACTACATCTCTTAAGCTCTCTAAAACAGCCGACTTTCGATCTGCCAAAGATTTTCTAACACTTTCTTCTTGCTTTCTGAGCGCTTCATCCGTTTCCTGCATCCGCAGTTCTAATTGCTCCATATACTCAGTTTCGACTCTCTCTCGCTCAACCCGCTCCAACTCAGCCCTCTCGCGCTCGACTCTCAAAGCCTGCTGTTGGGCTATTTCGAGCTCTTCCTGAGCTCTTTGCGCCTGAGCTTGCTGAAGCTGCTCAGCTGCAACCCTCTCCCGCTCAACTCTCTCCCGCTCTACTCTTCTCTTATCCCTATACCACATCCCTGCTACAACCAACGCAGCGGTCGCGGCAATACCCCCAACACTCCCTAAAATAATTTTCCCCCAGGGGGAGGGGTGCATATCTTCAGAAAAAGTAAAAATCGCTTCTTTATACACAGGAGCTAGTTTGGTATCAGCCTCTAATGCATCAAGCAATGCAGTTTCTGCTTTTTTATCAGCATCAGATCGTTTAGCTGGCTTAAAGCCCCATGCAAATGCTTTTTCAAAAGCTATTTTTATATCTGGCGCTTGTTTGGTAAGAACTTTTACAAAAAAGTTATACTGCACCTTGAGCCGTGGTTTTTTTACAAATAATGGCACTACCACTTTAGGAGCATTTCTCGATGACACCACCGCTTTGGGAGCACTTCTCGCACTGAGTGAACCGGGAAATACCGCCACTCCAGAAATCAATATACTCAGTACTACGACACTCTTACCCACCATGCAGCGCACAAATAACCCCATTTTGTGTTAACGTTTGAACTCTTTGTGGTGCGGTATGTTGACGCATATCAATAGACTCAATAGCACACTTAGTTGATGCGCGGCTCAAAACCACCGGATCATCTTTCAGCACAATTGTCGGAAGCACCCCATCAATCCTATCAGCATTGAGCGCCAAGTGCGCAGTATCTTGTACCGAATCAACGTACTGACTACTCATAAGAACCAGTAAACACTTCTCCGGAACACAATCAGTGTCTTTCACTTCTTGTTGCTCAATCTTCCAATAATGTTTTTTAAGCGCTTCATCCCACTCACGATCAAGCTTATACCAGACACATTTTTCAAGCTTTTTAAGCTTCATGCCCGCGAGAGTATGCCCTTGCTCATAATCAAGCCCAATCCGCTTACAAATCATGAGTGAAAAATCATCAAGCCGTCCGGCAGCAACATCTTCTTTTGAAATGGTAATGGTATACGCACCTGATGTATCAGAAGTCACCAAATTGCCATCAAAATAAAGAGTGAACGGCGGAAGAAGCTCGCCCGGCTTATCTTTAATCACAAACTCACCCATCAGAGTCACTGATGCTGAGCCAATAGTCGGCTGGCACTGCATGCTGCCTGCCATAGCAAGAATTAAAACTATACCACACTGTATTTTCATAAATACCGCCTCCTTGTTTCTTTTAAGTTACATGGT
>JBAXGS010000088.1:0-4007 GCA_037139275.1 bacterium
GTTGAATAAGAAGCTGATCGTTTTCAAATACATCCTTTTTATTGGGTATCCATTGAATAGCCCCACTCATTCCAGGGCCCGCAAGAGACAGCTGGCATAATTCATTCTCTTTAATATAAGGTTTTCCGCTGACATCAACAACCGGGAAATCAACTTTATATGACTTTTTAAATGCAATATACCGATGCCCAAATAATGTTTTCACCTCTGGATCAAGCTCTATTTCTTTAATAGCGAGTGGTTTTAAACGTTGACCAGATGCAGTGGTAATAAACAACGACCATGTGCTATTTTTATCGCTCAGTGATACAAAATTAGAATCTGCAATCTGTACCAGCACATACAGTGTCATGCGCTCGGCATGCTGAGCATATTGCTGCTTAAGAAGCGCTTCATGCCGCGCTTCATCATTGCCCACACGTGAGCTCTTAAGTGCTGCATAAATAGCACGCATCCGTTCAGACATGCACAGCACATCAAAATGCGCACGGGTTTCATACCCCTCATACAATGTAATTGAGTGAAGATAATTTTTAATGGTGCCATAAGGAGGCTCATACTTAAACACCTGTGGGCACTCTTTTCCAATCATCTTATATGATCGATCCACACATCCCATAAGAAGCAACCCTGCAAGCAGTGAGCCGCCCGCTTGTATGATTAACCAACTTTTTTTCATTTCTGTACCCTTCTTCCAAATTTTCTTGTTTGTACAATCACCACTCAGTATACTCGCGCTCTCACTATCTTTAAAAGGTTTATATGAAACAAACATCTCCACGCCAGACTTTAGTGCATGCGTACCTTTTTTCGTCGCATATTCCTCGTCCTTTACGGATTATAAAAACACTTTGTTATATTGGAATTAGTGTTGGAGCATGCGCACTCATGCTCGCCTTAAGTATTACTCATGGCTTTGAGCACGAAATTGGGCTTAAGATGAAAGGGATTAACAGTGACATTGTCATTGAAGCTCCGGGAAAACAACTTAATGCATCAGAGCTTTCTGAATTTCTGAAGACCCACTGTACTTCAATTAAAAGCATCAGTCCCAGCAGTACTCGGCATATTATTCTTACTCATGACAATACATCGCATGTCTTGTTTTTAAGAGGTATTTCAGGAGTCGATGAAGAACAAACAACGACATTACGAGCTAAAATTCTTGCTCCACGTGCACACTCACTCGCCACACTCCTTCAAAGCCCTCATGCAATTATTATTGGCAAGCAATGTGCCTTCTCTCACAAATTATGGCTTGGTTCAAAACTGACCGTACATGTACCCCATGAAGCCTCTCATACAAAAATCACTCTCGAAAAAAAAGAAATGGTTGTTGCTGGTATTTTTTCTATGGGTCTTGAAGACTACGATGCCAACATTGCCTATTGCAGCAGAGAAACACTTACCAGCTTATTTGAAGAATGTACCGGTGCTGATCAACTGGCAGTTGCGCTAAAGCCTCCTCTATGGGCAGAGCCTTCCTCTTCGATTTTTGATTTTTTAGCTAACGTCTGGAAACGATACACCATAGGACTTGAAGCGTACTATGCATCTGAAACTGCTACTATTGCTGCGCTTCTTCCGGGGCTTTCCGTTCGAAGCTGGAAAGAATTATATCCAGATCTTGTTGCATCGCTGCAGCTTGAAAAATACGCGATTAGCATTGTACTTGGCCTTATCGCATGCGTGGCAAGCATGCTCATGGTATGTGTGTTGTTTATGTTTATTCAACATAAACAACATGATATTGCCATTCTTACCACCTTGGGTATGACCAGCTCTCACATCTATTGGTTGTTTGTCCAAATTGGCATGACTATTATCGCCCAAGCAGCAATAGGGGGAATTGCATGTGCATGCGCAATCGCCTGGTTCCTCCAAACATACAAACCCATTACACTTCCAGACATTTACTATATCTCGTATGTGCCTGCCATTATAGAACCAGGACATATCCTGCTCGTATTACTGGGCACACTGCTTCTTGGATTATGCGCCTGCCATATCCCGCTCGCACAACTTAAAAATCTCTCTATTGTTCGCATTTTACGAGGCAATTAAAGTCTTACTTTCGTCCACACATACTCAAAAGCGCGCTCATATTTTTAAGCAACCCTTGTCGCCACAAACAGATCGCATCATTTTTCTCAAAAATAAATATGCCATGATTGCCATGCTTCATATTCCATGCAAAAAAATGTGGATCTTTAATACCAAGCTCAAACCCCAGTGCTTTAACATCTGCAGCATCATTCAGATCAATATCTTGACGAGCAAAGCTTGCATTTACTTTTTGGCGAACCGAGTTATGGAAATCAGCTGCTTGCATATCAGAGCAAAAACATTCTGGATGTTCCCAAATATTTTGCTTATGGAGCGAACACTCTTTACGATCAAACCCTGCCACACCAACTAAATGATCAAAATCAGGATTATCAATAAGATAGGTTGCGCGATCGAACCCAAATCCATTTTCATGCCCTAAATCATGAAGAACCATTTGTGCCAACCCATCGAGCGTATGATACCGCAAAATTTTGTGCGGCAATCCGGTCACCACATCAATTAAACCGCGATCATGTTCACTTAATGTGGTACTTGTTATGCGCTCGGCCATTGGACACCTCCCTATGAGTCTTAGATAGTAAAGAGTTTTACATGCAGTGAGCTGCACTCTAATGACAAGAAAGAGCGAATGACAAGAATTAAGATAAAATAAATCGAAGATTAAATTAATTGCGATATTAATTGGTTCATTGCCAAGGGCGCCGCCCCACTGACAAGCACCAAGTTACCCGAAGGCAGCAGTAACGAGTCGAGTGCTTTCTGTGCGTCATCCCACTCCGGCGCAAGCCAAATATCCATAGTAGCAGGGGCCACCAATCTGATAGGCCGGGTAGCATCTCCCACTAAAATTAAATCGGAAATACTTCGTGTTTTTACCAGCTCACGGCCAACATGGCGATGCCAAAAACTTTCACGGTCCCCAAGATCAGGAATGTTGCCAAGTACTGCAATCTTTTTTGATGGCTCTTCAATAATATGAATGGCATGGAGCGCCGCTTTTACACTATCAGGGCTAATACTATGATTATCATTAATAATCACTCCTCTGCCATCGCGCATAGAACGTATATCAAATTGTCCTTGTGTGGGCACGTACAACCGTAATCCTTTTATAATGATATCAAACGGCACATACAAAAAATACGCCAATGCGCTGGCGGCCAGCGCGCCATACACTAATGCTTTATGATGACCAGGTAAGATAATTTCTTGTTCATAATCATACACCCGCAGAATAATTTTTGTTTTAAGAATCCCATCACTATCTTTAAAAATAGTCACCTTACGCGCAGTGATACTATTTTTATTTTTAAGCCCAAAACGAACAATAGGATGCTCATACGCATGAGTTGTGAGCGCGGGATAATCGCCGCACACAATACCAATTTGGCTGGGACTAAAAAAAGAAAATATTTGCTGCTTTTCATGAGCAATAATACGTAAATCACTCATCCCGCGAAGATGAGCAGGACATACGGCGGTAATCAATGCAAGTGTTGGCCTCAGCAAATCTGCGCAGAGCCTCATATCTCCCACCGACAGCGTACCCACCTCAAATACAGCGGCCACATGTTTATCGGTAATATGAAGTACGCATCCAGCCAAATGCAGTAATGAGTGATCGTATGCACTAGAAACCAGTATCGGGAGTTTATCAACGGCAAATACGGCGCACAGCATATCAATCGCGGTGGTTTTCCCTATCGAGCCGGTCACTGCAATAATGGGAACCATGCACTGCAAGCGCCATGCGCGCGCAGTATCAAGGAGTGCTGCATTACCGTCAGGCACCACCACAACTTCAAGGTTTTTTCTGAGTGCAGGATCTAGTGATTGAATACAAGCCCAATCTTCAGGAGACACCACCACGGTAGTTACGCCGTTCTGGCGAGCATGTGTATATGCATGTAAAAAAGATGCGCGATCATAAGAATGAG
>JBAXGS010000089.1:0-3959 GCA_037139275.1 bacterium
CCCAGTGTGAGTGAGTTAAGGACAGCAGCGGTAGCGCTGACGGTAGGGTGCCAAAAGTCTATTGCCTTAATGAAAGGACGCTGCGTGTCTTCTAAGTAATTTACCAAACACCAATGAGCTTTTGCAGGAATTTGCTGTTCTTTTATCATACGTGCTAAGGAAAAATATGCATCTAAATGGCCAATAATAGAGAGCCCATTGAGAAGTGTTGGTCTTGCTTTTTTTAATGCGCGCATTCCTTTGATGATATTACTATAATTTGTAGAAAGTGCTCCGCCGAATTTTTTAATTCCCATGTTTTGATGTAAATTAAATGTGGATTTTTTTAAAATGTCCGTCAACTCTTTAAGAGTTAAGACTGACTCAGTTACATACTTCTGCGACAATATTCTAATATCTGAGCAATTAAGATTGTTTTGGATGTTTATAATATGGTCAAGTGTTTTGAAATAATGGTTGAGGGCTACAAGGCGACGATGTGCGTACATGACTATTTTTGACTGTGTAGTTGCCATCCATATACTGAACGCACTTCCTGCCATCATTAAAAGTGTACATCCGCTCAGGGCGAGCTTAGATACTTTGGATTCATTCATGTTATTGATTAGGAATAGTCCAAAAGGTCCTGCGCCTAGGATTGCACTTCCTAGAGTAATGGGCCAAATTTTGCCAAAATTGGGGGCAAGATTTGCGCCAGGTTGTTCAAATATTTGTGTTATAAAGTTATTGTATAATGGGTCGCTGGGAAACGCGAAGTTGAGAATATTTTGTTCTTCTTGCTTATATTCTTTGAGGAGGGTCTTGATTGATGCGTAAAGTTCGTGATTAGTCAAAAGCTGCTGTATAAGTTCTTGGCGAGATGTAAGAGATTGAATATTAGTTGTAGGATCAAGCAAAATTCGCGTGAGGACTATTTCGCCTGCTGCTGTGTAAGTTTTTTTAAATGATCCCAGCACACTTTTGTCTTTTGTTTTGATTGTGGTGGTAAATAATTCAAGATTTTTCCAAACTTCTGCCGATGTAACTTCTGTTTGCGGAATCGGGTCAAAGGAATCCATCGTTTTTTTTATGACTTGAAGTGCTCCGTTAAGTAGTGCATCAGGGCCGAGTGCGGGGAGTCTGTCACATTGGCTCAAAGTTTTCTTTTGTTCTTTTTTAGATAAGTGAGGCTCTGTTTCTTGCAATGATCCTGCGTAGAGGCTTTCAATGAGGGTGTACCGATTGCTTCTTATTGGTTTATGTCGTTCAGCTGCATGTGTGTAATGAATTAAGGTCACACATGCAAATAATATTGAATAGGCAGTTCGAAATAGTTGTGTGTTCATAATATCCTTATTAGTAGGCAGCAGTGCTCTACATTGGCAATGATACTGAAATGATAGTACATCATATCAGTAATGATTGTGTTTTTTCTAGTCTATTTCTTTTTTGTTTTATATGGTTTTTTTAAAAAACTTTTAATGGTTCTTGTTATGAGTTCTTGAGGGCCAAAATCTAATACGAGGTGGCTGACTGCTCCAACAATAAAAAAAAGATAGAGGCTGCGTGCGTATTCAGTATATTCAGGGCAATAGAGAGAAACAAGGAGCGGGCCTAAGAGCGGAGCGGTGAGTACAAACCAAAGTTCATGAGTAATGCCTCGATGCGGAAGAAGGGGTGACAGTACACCAAGAGCCCCCAGCAGAACGCTAAAGACTATTTTTTTAGCCAGAAGTGCAGCAATTAGAAGGGGTATGATAAGCGCGTAGAGCAGCTGTTGTCCTTTACTTTTTATGTCAATATCGGGGAAAAGACCTCCCAGGAGACTTGAAAGGATGCAGAGAAAGTTTTGAATACTAAAGAGTGAGAGTATATGTGCTTCTTGATGCATAATGAGTAGCAATGTTGCTCCACATCCGGCAGCGACCATGTAATGTGTTTTATATCCAGACATAGAGGCGGCTTATGTAAGAGGGAAGAGTGGCTGCTGCACGGCAGCTTTTTGTGAAGTAGGCCAATACAGTTGAGGAATCGCATTGCGCCACAACTGCTCAAATTCTGCACTTGGCTGAATTTTTTCATCGATACCTTGATTTGCCATCGCATCTGCTTGTGTGTTGTGCTCCCGGCGAACATGCGTAATGGTGCAGGTGATTTGGCTGCGCAGCTTTGTTGCGAGTGTGTACCAATAGAGAAGTTGTGGATTTTTTACTCGATATTCTTTATTCATCTGCTTTACCATTAAGAGTGAGTCGGCATGAATAGCAATAGGACCTTTCCACTGTATTCGTATCAGTGTTTGAAGCGCAAGGATAAGCGCTGCATATTCGGCTACATTATTCGTATAGCGATAGAAGGAATAGCCAATAGCAAAAATGGGATGTTCCGGTGTGCCGGCATACGCGTAGACACCAATTCCTGCAGGGCCAGGATTCCCGCGACTTGCACCATCAGTAAAGACATGTAACAGCGGCAGAGTATTCATACATATCCTTATGAATGAGAAGAGGCCAGCGATGCAGTAGTTGCATCAGGAATAAATAAGAATCGATAACAACCGCGGCATTGAATAACCGTTCGCGCTGAAAGACTCTGCATATCTTGTGCAAGTAATTCTATACAGCAGCCACTACAGCTCTGTCCATTAAGTGCCACAACTGGGTTGATTATACGTGTACGTAAATTGAGATAGTTCTCACGGAGTTCAATAGGTACCAAGAGGAGTTGTTCTTGCCAGAGTGCTTGGAGCTCTGTGGTTTCATGATCGGTTTTCTTTTTAAGCGCTTGGGTATCCTCTACAACCGTTGCCATATTTTGCATAGATTCATTAATACGTGCAACGTGCGATTCCAGAGTTTTTACAAGGATTTCGTGTTGTTCAAGAAGCTGCATACTCTTATCATCAAGTGCACCGAGCGATTGCTGTATGGTGCCTATTTCATGTTCAAGCGCAGTTGATTCTTTGGCACTTGCAGCCGAAAGTAAAAAACTCTGCTTTTTTTTGAGTTGAGCGTTGAGATCCTTATGCGAAAGCTCCAGCATGTTGAGTTCTTTTTGAATGGCGTGTGCCGTTGCTTCTATTGCAGCTTTTTGTTCGATAAGCGCTGTGTGAGCTGATTGTGCTGTTTTTGCTTTTGATTCAGCGCGCTTGTAGATTTTTTGAACTTCACTGATTTTGTGATCAATAACAACTAACTTCTTCAGTTCAGTCCATGCAAACGCAGTTGTCATGATACACATCCTTTTAGGTAAGTGGTGGGCCCACCAGGACTTGAACCTGGGACCTTTCGGTTATGAGCCGATTGCTCTAACCAACTGAGCTATGGGCCCTTATTAAAAGATGGTCGTAGTGTAGCGTAATTAAATACGTGCCGCAATATAGCTCAGCAATTTTTGTGTGGAATCTTTATCGTGAGCACTCACCAGCACGTATGGTTGCAGATTGTGCAACCGATCTTGTACTACTGCCAGCTCTTCCGGGCTTAAGAGATCAATCTTATTGATGGCGTAGACAAGCGGGCTTTTGACCTCAAGATCTTTTAACGTATCTTGTACCGTCGCCGCTTGTTCTGGCCATGCAGGATTAGAAATATCTACAACGTGCACGAGCATTTGCGCATATTTGAGTTCATCAAGTGTCGATTTAAATGCTTCAATTAAATGCGGTGAAAGATCGCTAATAAATCCAACGGTGTCTGATATCAGCGCTTTTTTATGAGGCGCAAGGTAGAGCTCGCGGACGGTTGTATCAAGGGTTGCAAATAATTTGTCTTCAGCAAGGACTGAGCTTTTCGTCAGCGTATTGAGTAAGCTTGATTTTCCCGCATTGGTGTATCCCACTAAACAGATAAGTGGAATGCCTACTCGCAGACGTTGCTTGCGTTGCGTTTCACGTGATTTAGCAAGGGTATCAAGTCGCTTGCGTGCTTGTACTAATTTTCCATCGTAGTAGCGACGAAGATGTTCTTTGATAGATTCTC
>JBAXGS010000090.1:0-3935 GCA_037139275.1 bacterium
CATTTCACATATGGATGCAAGCACGCCGCGGCGCGGCGCTCTCTCGTACTTAAGTACCACGCAAGCACTCCCTACATTTGAAGAAAAACAAGATTACTTAGAAAACATATTTGCCAGTGAGTACTCAAGCACACAACTGCTTAAAGAATTCTTTCCTGCTTTTAATGACATGCTTGATCACAATCTCACGCAATTTTGCAAACTACTTACACAGCAAGTACTGAATATTCTTGAAACACGATATTGGATGCAATAACCCCAAGGGACCTCTATGTATACACACACATCACGCATGCTTCTTACCCTAACAGCGACCGCTCTCATTACTGGATGCTCTACACACAACCTTCCACTCATTGACTCGCTACAAAAGACTACTACAACACTAATACAAACCATTAACGCTTGGTGGTATAAGACCCCAAAAGTTATTCAAGATTTAGACGCATCACAAGTGCAGCGAGAAAGCGAGTTTACTCAAGCATATATAACAAGCGGCATACCAGAGCCTATTGCTCGCATAGCAGGGCGCGTGGATCGCATGATTCAAGATACTACGACAATTAGCACAGAACTCAAAAAACTGCCTGCCGAAGAGCGAGCTCAACTTATTGAAGCAGAGCAAAGCAGAAGTCTTGAAATGACAGAGTTCCTCAGAGAGCAAGATGATGTACTCAAAGAGTACACTGAAAAAGCAACATACAAAAAAGATCTTAAACTCTATAAATTTGTTAACGTCCTGAGAACTCGAGCATTTTTATTTGAATGAACTGCATAAGAACTATATACTCATTCAGAGTTCATTCTTATAAACACTGTAACACTGTAGTTTTTTATGCACACACTTCTCTTGGCACTTTGTTGCGGGATAAGCATTTCACCATCGCTGTATTGCCACAACGAGAAAAATCCTGAAGACGACACCGATGCATCTTCACTTGCCCTAGAAGCAGAAGATGAAATCTATGAATATCAAACGCAAGCCCATGATATTTTACATACCTTTCAAGAACAGCCATGGATTGGGCATGAACATATTCGCGCAATCGAATTAATAATTCATCGACTTAACAACACACCATCGCCGCACATACTCAAACCAATCCGCCAAGTACTCAGATGCTACCAAGCACTTTCTTTACTCTGCGCTGATAAAAAAAATGCACAGCAAGAACCCTCTAAAAAGCAAAAAAATATGCTTGCACTCCTCACTCAGCGCGCCGCAATAATCACTCAAATTGCACATGCTGCCTATCCCTCGGCCCTCGCAGCATTGGTTGTGCATAATTTAGCTGCTTATCTGAAAAGACCCCCAACACCAGAAGAACTAGAAAGCTATGCGGACCAAGAAAAAATTCTGATACAAAAACGGAATACCGCTTTAGAAATTCTGAACAAACAATTGTTTGAAGTAGAAAAAAAAATTCTTAAAGATCCTCGCAGCGCGGCAAACAGATACGGCACGGCAGTACTTGCCATTACCGGAGTGGTTGCCGTACTCCTTGGTATTGTACGCACCGTCGAGATGCTTCGTTCACGCACTAAAGAGAAAGAAAGGTATACTCTTATAGTATAAAATCATCTACTGCGCAGATGACAAAAATGCGAGAGCTTGACGTAGCAAAACATTTAATTCTGGATACGACGATCCCTCATACAAGCCTGCCACATGCGTAATTGCCCGTGTCGTCTCCTGCTTAGAGTAACTCAAACTCAAAAGCGCATCTTGCATGTGCTGTAGCTGCAGCACACTCGAGTTATGCATTGCCGGCAATCCTGCAAGCCCTGCAACTTTATCTTTCAGCTCATACACAATAAGTTCTGCTTTTTTAGTACCAATTCCCTGACAGCTACTAAGCCCTCCAACATTACCGGTCATAATATCTTGAATAATGCCTACCGGCTCTTTTTGCCGCAACAGTGTCAGCGCCAGGGCTGGACCAATCTTTTGACATGTTAACAACAAAATAAAAAGCTGCCGGGATAGCTCATCCATAAATCCAAAAAATGATTGTCCTTTTTCCGCATTCCAATGGGTATACACATACACCATCATCGGTGTATTACAAGCAAAACGTGCACCATCTGCAACCTGAAGCCCAAAGCCAATACCACCAGCCATCAACGTAATCGTCCGCTCACCCGTCGCTACCACCATCCCCTGTAATCGCTCAATAACCATATATACCCTTTACTGCATTTCAGAAAAATCAAACGTAAGATCATGTGGCATCTTATTGCGCTCCGATATAGTAAGCGTTACCTGCTGTCCACGCACATCACGCTTGGGAATAAACAGCAGAGTATGGGTATGCCCGCATGGAATCGTAGTAATACTCGTAAGACGATGCTCTCCATCGGCCACTAACAGATGTTTTTCAAACTCTTGATATCCTTCAATCCCCAGCGATTGCGACTCTACAATATGCAGCCCCAAATTAAGCCCAATAAATCCGACAAAATAACTTAATGGATCCGGCGCAATAAATGATAATCCAACCCCCGCAGGAATAATAAAAAGAAAATGCGCCACTGAGTGCAAAAAGGTATGCGGATTGAAAAATGAACCAACCTCTTTGCGCGTTGGTAAAATTTGGTCTACTACCTGCAGCGTGTAGGTCTGGCTGCCTGTATTATGAGTGCGCACATAATACACGTTATACATTTTGAGCAAGGTATCTGAATCACAAAATAATTCTTTGACCTCCGGCACAGAAACTCTTTTAACACCCACAGAAACCGATTCATACTGCTGCTTTTGCTGAATGTACGGCACATCAAATAACACCTCGTGTGCTCGCTTAATAGGCGCTCGGCCACCACACCCACTAAGCAGTATGATCACTGCTGCATATATTGCTAGTCGCTTCATGCTACATCCCCTCTAAGTATGGTTGGCTCACGTGCCAGCTATAGGTCACCACGCTGCCCAATGGCAAACTCTTTCGACTCTCTGTACCAAATAACAGCCATCAGATGCGATACTTTAAAACTTTGATTCTATAACAACACCCCTCTTCTCTAATACCATCACTCTGATACACTACGCATGCCATGCGTCACGTTTTACTGGAAAGACTCTCTTGTATGAAAAACTTACTCATCGCCCTCACCGGATCGCTGCTCCTATTCACCATGATGCAAGCCTCAGAACAATCTTCACAAGGAATGGTATGGTCCCCTATTCCAGAACCGCATCCTCATGCTCTCCTGCCATCCCCAACCCTGCTCTCCGCAGACTCAATTGCTGAAGCTGAGCTGCCGGCAAATAGAGACATAGTGCTTGGAATTCCAAGTATTCAGGCAACAGCAACATACTCTGATCACAAGCTCTACGGCGAAGAATCAGGCATAGTCCTCAGAGTTCCTACGGGCGCTGATATGGCACTCGGCGCATGTACGCTAGTTATTAATAATGAAATAAAGGGGCTTATTGTGTTTAACGAAGCGGGCCTCCTTTCTTGGAATACAGAGCATCTCGCACTCATACAAGCAGCTCGCTCAGCATAACTATACATACTGCGATTTGAGCGTCAGTGACACTTTTTCCATTTCATAGGTTTTATGGTTATAGACACCCACAAAACAAGGTGTTGTAAACCCCGCACGTGGCGTCATAATCATAAAATCAACTGTTCCAAATGGCTCACACGATATCTTTTGATTTTGGGTTAAAAAATAACTCTCTGCTTCCCGAAAAGCGTGTGTACTCCGTGACCGCTCCCACAACAATCCAAAAAATACCGGAAGCAAAATAGCTCACACATACAATGCGGTCAGCCATCCAAACGAACGAGGAATAACTAAATCAGGATACGTAAGATACGGAGGAGTCTCTACCGCAGACTTAAGCATAGAAATGGCATACACGGGGAAAAAAACAACCGCATTTAAAAATCCTAAAAAGATGCCTCCGCCATTGGTGTAATATGAGG
>JBAXGS010000091.1:0-3921 GCA_037139275.1 bacterium
GCTGCAATGCGTTCCAATTTGAAGCAAAAGCTAAGTAGCCGTGGCGCTCAGGGTGATTCTTATGTTCCTTTTTCTTCGGCGCAGCTTGAGAATTATGAACGCTTGATGGCTGATGAGCCATTGCCGCTCAGAAACCCTCGAAGCGGCGATAGGCTAGATTCTCATGGTTTCGGACAGCCTTTTCCTTATATATACGACTCAAAAACTAAAACTTGGACCTCCCGTTTTCATGGAGGGCTTAATAATTTAGACGAGTATGCCGGCAAAACCTGGGCAGATTTTGGTTTTACAGACCCGGCGACGTGGTAAGAGATTATAACCTCTTTATAAGCATGCTATTTGACAAGCTTGGGAAAACGTGTACAATCCTTAACTCACGTGTCAAAAGTATGTCGACGCAAAAAATTATCGCGGGGTAGAGCAGCCTGGTAGCTCGTTGGGCTCATAACCCAAAGGCCGCTGGTTCAAATCCAGCCCCCGCAACCAAATTCTTGTGAATTCACACCAAATTTTTATACACAAGTCTGCGGTTAAACAATACATACAAGTGCCGGTACTGTGGCAATAATGATATTTATTGTAAGGTGCTCGTAATCATGAATCCGATTATTTTTAATATTTTTGGTCCATTCTCAATCTCCTGGTACGGCAGCTGTGTCGTAGCCGGGCTTTCTGTTTTTATCTATTGTGCGTATTCTGACATCCGTCGGTCTGCCATTGTCTCAACTTCTCAATTTCTTGATTGCGCCTCTGCCGGAATTATTGGCGGGTTGCTTGGTGGTAAGATATTGTTTTTGATAACACAAATGGATTCTATCACTCTGTCATCATGGCAGGATTTTGCAGCGCTTGCGGTGGGTGGGTTTGCTATTTTAGGTGCTATGATTGGTGCATTGCTTGGTATTGTGCTTGTTGTCAGGTTCTATCGCATTGAGACTTTACCGTTTCTTGATCTTGTTGGTGCGTATGCGCTTCTTGCTCATGGTATTGCGCGAATTGGCTGTCTTATTTCAGGGTGCTGTTATGGTATGGTCTGGCCTCATGCATCGTATGCTGTTGTGTATACACACCCGTATTCACTTGCGCCTCTTAATATGCCGTTATTTCCTATTCAGTTGGTGATGAGTGTGCTTTCACTTATTGGTTTTATTGTGTGTTATCGTGTGTACCAAATTCGTGGGCGTCGTGATGGTCTTGTATTTGGCGTGTATATGCTGTGGGAGACGATAGCTCGGTTTTGTATTGATTTCTTTCGTGGTGATCGTGAGTTGTGGTACGGGCCGCTGGGTATGTACCAGTATGTGGCGCTGGGAATTATTGGGGGCGTGCTCTATTATCTTGTTTTTGTGGTCAGTCGGCCAAGTGCGCGGAGGCGCTGGTGAGCTCATTATTTAGTTTTATTAAGCAGCAGGTTCCTATTGCAGCTGAAGTCGGCCGCTATGTGCGGTTGCGATCTGCAGGCTCATACTTTAAAGGATGTTGTCCTTTCCATAAAGAAAGTGATGCCTCATTTACGGTGAGTCCTGATAAGGGGATTTTTTATTGTTTTGGGTGTCATGCAACCGGTGATGTGATTGCGTTTATTGCAAAGGTTGAGAACATTGGTCCGCTTGAGGCGGCCAAAATGCTTGCAGAGTCTCATGGGCTTAAAATTCCTGATGAATTATTACATCAAGCGGTAGGCTCAAGTAAGCAGACAGAAGAAAAAGCTTCTTATTTTTCTGTTCATCGATTGGCGGCGCTCTGGGCGCATGAACAATTGCGAAGTAACAAGCATGCATATGACTATGTGTTGTCTCGTGGGATAACAGAGACGATGATTAACCTTTTTATGATTGGGTTTTTCCCTTCTGGCGCGCGAGGTGTTTCGCAGCTTTTAAGTTATGCAATGAAAGAAAATGTTCTTGCAAAAGATTTTATAGAAGCCGGTATTTTTTATGAAAGTGGCAAGACGCAATTGCGCTCACCGTTTGAAGATCGGATTGTATTTCCGATTACTGACAGTATGGGGCGGTATTGCGGGTTTGGTGGTCGCGTATTTGTGGCAAATGATGATCGGGCAAAGTACTACAACAGCAAAGAATCACCATTTTTCCAAAAAGGTTCGTTGTTGTTTGGGTATAGTGCCGCAAAAAAAGCCATGCAAGAGCGTAAAGCGGTATTTTTGGTGGAAGGGTATACTGATTGCGTGATGATGGCACAAGCAGGATATACCAATGTGGTGGCTACACTTGGCACTGCGTGTACCAAAGAACATTTGCAGCTTCTTGCTCGCTCGGTAGAGACTATTTATGTGTTGTATGATGGTGACGCGGCTGGACGGAAAGCTATGCTTCGCTTAGCGCATTTATGTTGGCAGGTAAATGTTGAGCTCCTCGTGATAACATTGCCTCAAGGACTAGATCCGGCTGCATATTTGGTAGCGTATGGATCATTGGCCGAAGCGCTTGCTGGTGCGCGTGATATTTTTACTTTTTTTATTAGCGCAACCGCTGATGAATTTACCGCAAAAAATTTATCAGAAAAAATGCGGATCATCGACGATGTGCTTGAGGTTATTGCAAAGCTTTCTGACGTGGTAAAGCGTGAAATATTGCTGCAACAACTGAGCAGCAGCTCATCTTTGCCGCTTGCAGCGCTCCGACTTAAGCTGCATGAGTATGTGCGTATGACCACTGAAAAAGAATCGGGTACGCGGGTGCCGGTGGCGCCTACCCAAGCAGAGCCATCATCAGCGTATGATATGGTTGAAGAGCAACTGCTTGCAGTTATGGTTAATAGTGTGACGCATGAAAGTGTTCATCGTATTCCTGATGATATTGTGTCATTATTATCAACACGTGCACAAAAACTCTGTGCGCTCTTTGCAAAGCATGCACAGACACATGCAGGGAGAGAGTTGTTTGAGGCGGTAAGCGCTGAATTGTCAGCTGAGCACCGTCAGTGGCTTCTGGAAGCGACAATGGTGCATGGAGGAGTGGTAAGTGAGCATGAATTTGCAGCGCTTGTTGGTAAGGTAGTACAGAGTCGATGGAAAGATATGGTAGTGCAAATCCGTCATGATATTGCGCAGGCATCGTCTGCCGGCGACACAGAAAAAGTTGAAGAATTGTTGGGCACGTTTGCTCATTGGAAAGAACACATGCAACAAAAGGGGCACATGCTATGGCAAAAAAAATGACAAAAGAGTTAGAGCTTGCGGCAAACGAGTTACTTGCCAAGGCTGCTGCGCAAGAAAAAAAAGCTAAAAAAGAAGCAGGCATTAAAAAAGAAGCTGTTGTTTCTAAAGAGTCAAAAGAACCAGCAGTAAAAAAAGAGCCAGTCATGGTGAAAATTGTAAAGACGGCGGTTACTGTTCCTGTTGCGGAAAGTAAAAAAATGAGTCTTGGTGATGACATATCGCTTGATGTTGATGGAAAAGAAGAAGACTTGTTGTTGATGCCTGAGATTGTTTCGACTGATGATGATGTTGATGGTCGTCAAATTCCGTATGTTGAGCATTTGGATGTTCTTATTCAAAAAGGCCGCATTGAAGGAATGCTGACGTACGAAGAGTTGACTGCATTTGCACAAAAGTTTGCAATGACCGAAGAAGTATATTCTGACGTGCTTCGAATTTTGGAAAAAGAAAATATTGATTTGATCTCTCAAGAAGATTTGCTTGCAGATATTTCGGTTGATGACTTCTTAAAAGAAGATGAGGCATCGTTTGTGCCTAATAAACCAACAAGTATTTCTAATTCGCTTGCATCGGTGGATTTAGCGGTTGATGCAGAAGGTGATGATGACTTTGGTGATGGCTCTGATACGCAAGAAAAATCAAAAATTTTTAGCGAGCCAGGCCAGTTGAACGATCCGGTTAAGCTCTACTTAAAAGAGATTGGTCGAATTCCGTTGTTGAATAAAGAAACAGAGCAAGTG
>JBAXGS010000092.1:0-3871 GCA_037139275.1 bacterium
GGTGAGTTGCCAGACAGGCTTCCTCCTGTACCGTTAGTGCAGCAATTATTTGTAACCAGTATAGCAGCAAGTGTGGAGGCGTTTTTTGATCAGCCATTGTATGCAGGAGCGCGGCAGGCGGTATCATCATTTGAGCATCCTTTATATGGATTTCGTCCTCTTGAAAAAAATGCATATTATGCGCGATATAACAGTCCTGCAGTATTGATAAATGCACCAGTACGTTTTGAAAATGTATGGCTGATTCATTCTGATGTGTCACGGAATTTAGGAAAAGTTCAGCTTCCTAGTGTTACATCGCGTGCGCTTCCTTCTATTGTGGGTGGTGAAAGGGCATATTTGCAAAATCAAACAACAGGTCCTTCTATTATACTTTCTGATACAACGATTGCTTGTCATGAATCACTGGTGGTCGCGGGAGTGCGGGTTGCAGTAACAGAGCGATCAGCAAGTCAGATTGAAGCATTTGGTGGAGTGGAAGATAATAATTCTTCAGTGCTTTTATACCAACGAGGTCGTGCCTACGATGGGCCTCTGCGCCGCGGGCTTGTATTTCAACTTGGGTCTTTGGCTAATCGTATGCTTGATGGAACGGTTGTAGAGAGTTTGAAAAATTCATATCTGGATGTGTATCGAAGCCGAGAAACTGCGGTAACTGAAAGTGACATACCAACACAGATTACTTTGAGTTTAGATTCTGCGCGTGAGTTTGATGTGGGAATGCTTGATCGTTCTATCTCAACATTGTTTATGGCTCATGATTCAAATGTTCGCATTGGATGGCCATCTCCAGTTGCATCTGAACTCTATATTCCATCGACAATTCCATTAACTGGTATTATGTCTGATGATGCAGGTGCGTTTGATCCTGGTTATTTTGGAGGCGGGCAGCTTGCAATCAACAGTACGAATTGGTGCCTTAGTGGTCGTACGACTGACGGTATGCCGCCACAGCTTGTGACTAAAAATGATGAAGGTGCTGCTGTGTATGTTGAGTATGGAGGAGCATTAACGGTAGCAGAGGGAGCTGATGTTATTATTGATACAACAATTGCAGCTCGTGCGGGATATAGTGATCTGGCTGGGTTGGTGAGCATACCGCGTGATCAGTTACTTATTACTCCGCAAGGCCGTCTGCAAGAATATGGGGCCGATTTTGTACATGGCGGTGAGACCTTAGGGTCATATACGGGTAATGTCCGTGTTTCGGGAGAACATTCATCACTGGTTCTTGGTAAGCCATTCCAAGCAACAACAGTAATGCCGATTAAGCGTGTAAAACGAAAGCGTAGAGGCGGTTAGTTTGCGTCAATATCCGCTTTTAATTTTCAGAGTCTGATAAGCGTGTTGGCAGTTTTATCAAATCATTTTTTATGAGTTCTTGGAACGGTTGTTTGCATCGATGCCAATTGATGAAATCGACGGTGAATGGCAAGTTAGATTCAACGCATTTTTCTTGAATTTCAGCAAGCACCAGTAAGGGAATCGAGTCGAAGTAACATAAATCTAAATCTGAAAGCTTTCGTGCGGTGCCTTTGGCTCGTGACCCAAATACATAAAATGTATAAGGATACGGAGCAAGTATGTCTGTAATCATTTTGAGATGTCTTGGCTCAAGCTGGATCATGTAATGCACCAATCGTAATGAGAAATTGTTTGATTTCTGCTGAGAAGAGCGGGAGTATTTCTACAACATTTTCGGCGAGCTCTTCATCATAACAATGAGCTGCATAATTACGTTGTGCTAAGAACTCAAACCAGCCGTCGCTCTTTGAGCTATGTCTGGCAGAGCCAGTAAATGAATTGTTTATATGGCGGCTGCTCGCCGAAGCTTTATGCGAAGGCTGGGCATCGTCTTTAATAAATCCTTCAGCGCCAGCTGCACGTATGATTTCACGTGGTGATGTTGCTGGGACGCTTCGTTTATTGAGAAGTCGTTTCATTGTTTTCCAAGAGAGTTCAAAACAAAATTCAAAAGCTTGGATAGTTGCTGTGCGATCTTTTTCTGTACTGAGGTCTTGTCTGAATTCTTCGAATTTGGCGTATGCATTGAGTAATGATTGTACATCAATGCCGTCTATAAGAGTGTGCGGGGTGGGCGATTGTATTAATATCATACTATTACCTTATAAAAGATTTTTTGAGTGCACTGCTTCCCATTCAGCAGTAATGTGTTTTGTTTCGTATTCAAAATTGAGTCCAACAAGCAGTATTTTTTTAGTGCTCGTGAGATATTTTTCGTAATACCGTCGTTCTTTGATTTGTGAGAGGGCTATGTCTGCAGACTGATTGAGTTTGAGTTCAAAAATATACACGGTGCTTTGTGTGTGAATAATCATGTCAATGCGGCCAGTGCTGACCGAGACTTCTGATGCTATATCAGCGCCCAGGATGTAACAAATCATTTGTAGCAGAGCATGGTAAAACGCTTCTCGTTCTACGTGGAGTTGATGAGGTATGTGGGCGAAGAGTGATTGGAGTGCTGATTGAAAGGCCGGGATGTTTTCTGTTTTGAGGGCATTACGAAGGGAATTGGCAGTTACTTGAGTACTTGTTTTTATTGCGAGAGTTGATTTGATTAGAGAATGATTTAATGACTGGCGCACTTCTTCATTTGGATAGGTGAGCGTGTACAATCTATCTTCTTGGCTGTACTTTTCGATGGTGAGGTAGCCTGTTTGATACAGTAGTGTGGTTAATGGAATGGAGTTTGCCTCAAAAGTTTCAAGCATGTTGCTGTCGGCATATGAGTGATCAATATGTGCAAAGTCATATAAATTTTCTTGTATCAACTTTATTAAAAAGGTTGGTGTGCCGCTGGCAAACCAGTAGTTAGCGAGTTGATGTTTGTGAAGGTACAGAAGAACTGAATACGGGTTATAGATTTTTTTGGTACGTTCATAAGAAAATTGATACCCGTTATACCATGTGCGCATTTCTTCGATTATAGTACTTGGAGTAGTTCCTTTTGAAGCTGCATGCTCTTGTATATATGTACTCAAGTTTTCGTGAATTTCATCTTCGGTGTATCCGCATAATGATGAAAATTGAGTCTCAAGCGAAATATCATTGAGATTATTTGCTCCTGAGAAGAGTGATGTTTTTGCAAACTTAGTGACGCCGGTTACAAAAGTAAAATGGATATAGGGATCAAGTGCTTTTATAGTTGCATAAAAGCTACTGAGCACATCGCGCATTGTTTGTGCGAGTTCAGGATTATCAATATGTTTTAGAAGCGGTGCGTCGTATTCGTCAATTAAGATTGCAAGCTTTGCTGGTGTTATTGATGCTATATGGCGAGCAAGGAGCGAAAGTTTTGCGTCGGGAGATCGTGCAGCATTCAGAGTGGTATTATAGTCATGGGCGATTGATTCAAGTGCGAGACAGAGGCCTTCTTTAAGGCTTTCGGGGGTCGCTGAATCAAGTTCTGAGAAATCAATATGGATAACTGGATGCTTGACCCAGGCATGTCTGCCTTCTTGCCCAATCCAAAGATTTTTAAAAAGTCCTTGATTGCCGAGAAAGATCTCTTTAATGGTTGATATGAGCATGGACTTTCCAAAACGCCGTGGGCGGGAGAGAAAGCAGCGGCGATTGGTGGTTATGAGCCGATGAATGACTTCTGTCTTGTCGATGTAGAGGAAATGAGAATTAATGATTTCCGACAATGTACTGATGCCTATTGGCAGTTGTTGTTTAGTATTCATACTGGAGCGTCCTTGTGCCGTTGCTGGTATGCATAATGTGCAGGTCTCTTAGCGTGCGCAACTCTGATGCGTGTGTAAACATGTTTTTCATGCTTGTTTTTCCCACAGTGCAGTAATGTGTTTTGTTTCGTATTCAAAATTGAGTCCAACAAGCAGTATTTTTT
>JBAXGS010000093.1:0-3866 GCA_037139275.1 bacterium
GGCCTTTCGCTCTTCAAGTTTTTGTCGAGCTTGCGTCAACTGGCCATATCGCTGCGCCGCCTCCTCTTTCTTTTCCATAAGCAGCACATAACGAGCTTCACTCTGCGCAATCTGCTCCTGTAATGCTGCGTGCAATGGAGGTAATACTGATTCACTCTGCAGGCGAGCTTCTTTTTCAGTAAGTTGCCGCTGCGCATGCTGGAGTTGAAGCCGCTGCATGGTAATCTGATTACGCATATGAGCAAGCTCAACCTTCTTTTTTTCATTACCCTCAATGCTATCACGCTGCTGCTCAAGAGCCATAATCCGTTGCTCAATAAGACTATGCTCATGTTCATGTTCTCGTGCCGCTTCAATACGCATACTGCACTCATGAATACGAGCTCGCAATGCCAGCAGCTGTGAATCTTGCGCCAGCACGGTTGCCGCTTCAGCTTCATACGCAACGTATTGAGTAGTAAGTTTTTGCACGTGAGTGGCAAGCGCCCCAGTCTCTGCAGTCGCTTTAATAAGGGTATCATCCACCGATAAAAGCCGTACTCCTGCATGTGCTTGCCGTGCCGAGAGCACTTCATGCTGATTTCGCAGACCTTGCAGCACCTGGCTCATTTCTTCATTTTTCTTCAATTCACCATGGTCATCTACGAGGAGTTTTTTAAGGTGCTCCAGAATTTTTTTAAGCCGCGCATACTGATGCTCAACAGACTGCACCTGTTTATGCAATTTTTCTTGTAAAAACTGCTTGCGCTTTGCCGACAACATTTGATCGCATAACGGACAACTCGAACTCTCATCGTTAACCAATGCTACTTTATGAATCAATTCTTCATGCTGCCCTTGTAGCCAACGAAGCCGAGGAACATAGGTAGTATAAAATGCTTTCCGTTTTTCAAAACGCACCTTAAATGCATGCTGTTGCTGCTCACGCTCCAGAAAGTGCTTCATTTGACGCGCTATTTCATCTTGCTGCATGCCCAGTGCTGATTGCTCAGCAAGTAATTGTTCTTTTTGAATCCGCAATTGTTTTTCGGTATGCCTTGCTTGTTCATAGGAAACAGTCGCAGCATGCTTCTGCTGCGCCAGATCACCCCCCTGCACCGCAATCTCTCGCTGTACCATTTGCTCACGGGCAAATAATGCTTTTTCCTGCACCATCAGCTCTTGCTGCAAAGCCATTGTTTCTTTTTGCCGCACCCTATGCTGGTGTTCCTCGTGCCGCGCTGCCCCGAGCTCACGTATTACTTCATCCCGACTCTTGTGCTCATGAAGAGTGCGCCGCGCACTTCGATACTCATGCGCCAAGCGCCCCCACGCTCTTCTATTCTCATGAAGTATACCAAGCTCATCGGCCACCGCCCTGCACTGCGCATGGTATTCACGCATACGTGATTCACATTGAGCATACTCTGCCTGCAACCTAACTCGCTCTTTTTCACTTTCTTTTACCTGCAGCGCAAACTGAGAGAGCTCTTCTGCCACTAAAGCATGCTGCAAAGCAACATCAGGATAGCTCTTCAGTTCTGCCTCATCATGAAGGAGTAACTCTTGCAAGACAGTTATCTGTGCACTGTGCTCGCGCGCTCGCTCAAGAGCACGAGTTTGCAACGCATCATACGCATCAATACCCAGAATGGCGGTTAAAATCTTTTTACGCTCTTTCGGCGCTTTTTGAGAGAACTCATTGGCATTGCCTTGCCGCAAATACGCCGAGTTAATATACGTATCGTACTCAAGACCAATAATTCGATTGAGCACCTCTTGTGTTTTGCGCAATGTTTTATCGGTCATGCTATGAAACTGACTAGCCGCTTCATCATACACACCTACATCGAGCGTTACATACGGCTTATTTCCTGGTCGCATCGTGCATTCTCGCCGGACACGATACAATTTACCACCCACATACCACTCAAACAAAACCATCATCGACTGCGCGCCTAAACGAATTAATCCTTCGTCCGGCTTTGCCGTACTTACCGTCTTACGCGCTTGCCCCCACAAAGCCCACGTCATCGCATCGAGTAATGCAGACTTTCCATGCCCATTGCGCCCCGACAAGCAGATGAGACTATACCCCTCAAATGAAATCGTTTGTGGCTGCTGGCCGTAACTTAAGAAATTAGACACCGTTAGTTGATGTGGAATCATGCAATACCCTTTATACACAAGAGCGGCCAGTGTATCGGCAAAGCGAGTCGAAGCGCAAGGGGTTACTTTTTCATACCGAATATAAACGAAAAACCGCGTCGATCAGATCTTTTTTTGAAAAACTATTTACAATAAGAATTGACCATGCCCATACTAAGACATATCTTGAATCGTGCCTAACACCGCGGCGCAAGAAAAAATGGAGATCTATGCTATGAAACGTAAAAATGTGCCCATGGCCGCACCTGCCTACTTATGTAGTAATGTGCTTGGCCAACAGGTGGTGTACCACAAGCGCTCAATCCGCGAATTACAAGAAGAGCGTTTAACCAGTGCGACCGATGTACAAAGCTCAGCAAAAGTGCAGAGCGCCCTGCATACCGCACAAAACACCGTCGACGATGCGCTCTTTAGCGCAGTGCAGAACAAGCGTATCCCCCAAACGATAGCCCGTCATGTTGCTCAAGGCGCTAATATAAACGCCGTACGCGACGGGCTATCGCCCATATTACTCACCATCATTAATCGTGATGCAGCAACACTGGTGTTTTTATTAACGCATGGGGCAAATCCCAATATTCGTGATACCTACGGCAACACGCCACTGCATCACATTGCACTCAATATCACAAAAAAGACGCTTGATATGGCAGAAATTCTCATTATCGCCGGGGCACAGATTGATGCCCAAAATGAACTGGGCCAAACACCCCTCCACTTCCACGGAAAAGGAGGAGCGCTCTACCAAAAACTTGCGCGCCTGCTTATTAAACATGGCGCGCGACTTGATCTTGTTGATATTAAAGGGAATGAGCCGCTCGCAAAGCTTTCTGAAAAAGTGCGTAATGAGTTAATGCGTTTTGCGCTTCTTAACCTGTTTGACCGGTAGCGTAGTCAATAAAACACAACTCTTACTCACGCAAAAACCGGCTATAAGAATCAAAAGAGGCTTGACTAAACCGCCACCGCACATAGTCACTTATATTCGTCTTATTCTGACGACCATCACACAAAGTATATAACTCCCGCTCTTTATCAATATACGTAAGCGTTACTTCTTTTAAAACAAGCATCTCATTAAACCGAGAAAATGAAACATAATCACCAAGATCGAATAAATACATGATTTGTTTATGATTATCAGAAGAAATTTTGCATGATGCTAATCGACTAATATTAGCAATAAATCCCGCAATCACAATCTGCTCTACTGCCTCGTTTGGTTCTAACGGGAGAGACCTTACACTGTTATTCAAGGGTACGAAATCTTGCAAGAGCATACACCACCCCGTCGGCGATTTCACCATATAAGTAGAGACTGGCAACACAGTCCAACCTGGTGTGCTATTAAAATCAGAATATCTTTGTTGTATAACGGTTGCCTGTTGCTTAAATAAAATTGGTAAAAAGTACGATACTCGCAATGCACGCTTCGCTCGTATTTCGTCAGCAATATAGCCTCCTACTCGAATACACACCCTATCGGTCAATACATCCCCCCCAGCCGGCATAACACATAACGGTGATTCTCCGCGTCCTCCCGAAGACAACCTCAAACGCGTATATCCTTTACGTATAAATTCTTCTATAACAAGTCTTTTTAAAGTATCATCGCTACATCTTTCTGGAAACTCAATACCTAATAAAATCTCTCGTGCTCTTAAAAATTTAGATTTAATACATTGATCCGGAGAATAAGGGTCAACTTGGCAAGTATC
>JBAXGS010000094.1:0-3853 GCA_037139275.1 bacterium
TGCTTGTGCCGAGAGATTTGCCAAATGACTGAATCGTTTCATAGTAAGTATTGAGAGTGTGACAAAGCTTCCTGCCCAGACTACGAGTCCGAGTGCAAGCCAGCCACTGATATATGCCATTGCAATAATTGCAATACTGATTGTGATAAGGTTGAGGAAACATCCTCCAATTAATGTTGAAACCATACTGGGTATAGTATGTACAAGGTCTCCTAGTTTTGCGGAGAGAGATCCGGCAAAATTATTTTGAAAGAAGCGATGTGCGTGACGTGAAAGACGAGCAAAGATGGTTTGTGAAATAGTATTTCTGAGTGCGGGTTCGTAGTTTAGATTCGCCCAGTCAGCAAAGCGCCATGATATGCAGATTGTTGCTTCTACTGCTATAAATAAAATGACGTAAAATGAGAGGTGCTGCGATGCCTCTGGATACTGAATACTGTTGACAATGTTTTTGATGCAATGCGGGATAAGAACAACTGCATGTGCGTAAATAATTGCGTTTAAAACGGGGATCGCAATATATTTTTTATGCGGTTTTATGACGGTGAGGATAAAAGATATAACATTCATACATACAAAAGAGTTAAAGGTTTCTCCGGCGCGCTGCACTGAATAAATGCCAAGGCAAGCGATTTCCGGTCCGAGCTTCGTGTATTATTGCATGAAACAGATCAAGCATACAGATATTTTGCTTATGTCCCGATTTTGTTTCAAGTAAATTGAAAAGTGTTTGAGCATCTGCTTTTGCAAGCTGATCAATTGAGGTGATGCCAATAAAGAATAAATCACCCAGTATTGCAGGCCCTACGCTGTGGATTGTGCGTAAGTCATGGAGTTCTTTGATAAACGGGTGCTGTGTCATACAAAATCCTTATCATTGCAGTGTGTGACAATAGCAGTTATGTGTGCTTGCATGCTGCAGAGTTTGTGCGCAATTAACACGGCAAGTTCTTCTTTGTAGATAGGGGATGTTTGATTACGAAGATTTATGAGTTCGATTAAGATGCGAGTATCCGCTTCGCTGAGTATTCTAACTTCACATGCTTTGGCAATAATGGAACGAGGGGTCGCAATCTCAAGAGTTACGGTGCACACCTCTTCAAGGAGCCATTTGAGGTACTTCCAAAGCACTTCAATAAAAATTTCAAAAGCTTGAATAAGCGAGCGACGTGCACCATCAAGAATTTCGTCTGATGAAAAGCTGTTGTCATACGAGTTCTGCATTGTTTTCTCTTGGAATGTATAATATTCCACACTACGTATGTAGGTGTTGTATGCACCAAGAACATTTTGATATTTTGTGCTTATTTGTTCCATACAAATCCTTCTTTCTTAATACGATCAATAAGTTCTGGTGATGTTCGATTAAAGTCGACAAAATCAACTGATACGGGAATAGTGGTTTCTTCAAGATCATTGTACAGCTGCGAAATGATATCAATAGGTATTGGTTCATTTCCTTGAATAGCGATATCTATATCAGCGCCTTCTTTATAATCTTTGCGTGCTCGTGAGCCGAACAGATAAATGGTGGCACCAGGAAGGTGTTTGTGGACGAGGGTTGTGAGTTCGTTCATGTAGATAGTAAGAAGCTCTTCTAGCTCAGCACGTGTTGCTTTTTTCATACAGATGACCTTTTATAATGAGTGGAGAGTCTATCATAAGAGCGAGCGTCAATACAGAGATAAGGCATTCAATTGATTCAGGAACTCATTGGTGCTAGAGTGCCGCCCTTTGTATTCTATAAATAAGGATTCGTATGATTATTGCATGTGTACAAGCCATTCCAACCGCTCTATGGTTCGTGTTTTTTTATATTGCTCTGAGCGCCTATTCGTCTCTATTTACCCGTATTGTGTGGGTTCCCATTGCTGTGGTGGTACCCGTTTTGTTTTTAGCGGCTCAGATACCGCTGGTTGTGGGGCTGACATACACCCATCAGGTACTAGTCGCAGCGCTTTTTGGGCTGGGGCTTGCTCTGGGCGGGTCGTATTTGAGGCCACGAGTGCTTCGTATCTTTACGCATAAACGGTTTGAAGTTGCGGGAGATCTTCTCACGTGCTTGCTCTTAAGCGGAGTAGTTATTGTTAAGAGTGCGGCTGCATGCAGTGTAGTGTGGTATACAGGAAATCCTGAGACATTGAATTGTGTCAGTGCGGCGATTGGGACGCTAGTTCCATCAGTTTTGCTTGGTAGGGGGCTTGCGCTTTTACTGTATGCTCGCATCAGATAAAACTGCTCAAAATAGAACCAGCTCTATGCCCCATGAAGAAGCGAATTGCTTAGTCATGCGCCATAATTTTCCGTGGCGCCGAGTAGCACGCCGTAAAAATAAGGTTGACATTACTGGGCGTTCTTCTAAGCTGGTATTAGGTTTTTTAGCATATCAGTGAATTAATTGTGGTTGTGCCTGAAGATCTATTTTAATATCAATTAGATTGCGTTATGCGCAATCATCAAGAATCGCCTAAGGAGTTACTATGACTATCGGAACAGTAAAATGGTTCAACACAACTAAAGGTTTTGGCTTCATTCAACCTGAACAAGGTGGAAATGATGTGTTTGTGCATATCAGCGCATTACAAAGAGCTGGCATCACAACATTGCATGAAGGCCAAAAAGTGAGCTATGAGCTTGCAACATCTAAAGGCAAAACTTCAGCAGTTAACTTGCAAGTTGTTTCGTAAATAAATACACGTCGTACTAGGGCGGCTGTTTTAAAAGCCTGCCAGGTGGAGGTGAGTATTGTTCCGCATGTAGATGGTAACAACTTTCCTCTTTTGTTACGTAAGTTATAACGTCAGAAAATAGGAAAGTTATCATGGAAAATTTTAGCGTATTAGGGCTGCCTGAGCGGCTTTTAAACTCATTAAAACTAATGCAATTCACTACCCCAACACCGATTCAGTCTCAAACGATTCCGCCTGCATTGCAAGGAAGTGACGTTTTGGGTTCTGCGCAAACAGGAACTGGAAAAACAGCCGCGTACGGCATTCCGTTAGTTGCTCATGTGCTTGCACAACCAACTAACTCCGCATTGGTTTTAACACCAACGCGTGAACTTGCCGCGCAGGTTCTAGAAACCATTCATTTATTGCTTGGTAAAAATTCAGACATTAAAACATCATTACTTATTGGTGGTGACTCAATGGTCAAGCAATTGCGCCAGTTGAGCTCAAAGCCACGCATTGTGGTGGGTACTCCTGGTCGTATTAATGATCATTTAGAGCGTGGCACTTTAAATCTTGCACACACAAACTTTTTAGTGCTTGATGAAACTGACCGTATGCTTGATATGGGATTTAGTGCTCAATTGCAAGAAATTGTTCGGTACTTGCCAAAAGTTCGTCAGACATTGATGTTCTCAGCAACGATGGCTCCTGAGATTGTAAAAATAGCAAATACCTATTTGAATGATCCTGTGCGTATCGCTATTGGTTCTACTACAACTCCTATTGCGGCAATCACGCAAGAAGTTGTAAAAACTATTGAAGCGGACAAGCTTGGATTACTTCTTGAGTTGCTTGAAAATCGTCAAGGTACGGTGATTGTGTTTGTAAAAACAAAATTTGGTACTGAGCGATTGGCACTTCGTTTAAGAAAAGAAGGTCATGAAGTTGATGCAATCCATGGTGATTTGCGTCAAACAAAACGTGATCGCGTTATTAAAGATTTCCGTGCAGGCAAATGTCGCGTCCTTGTGGCGACTGATGTTGCTGCTCGTGGGCTTGATATTCCACACATTGAATGTGTTGTGAACTATGATTTACCACAATGCCCAGAAGATTACATTCACCGTATCGGTCGTACTGGCCGTGCAGGTGCTCAAGGGCATGCAATGAGTCTGGTTACC
>JBAXGS010000095.1:0-3844 GCA_037139275.1 bacterium
TCGCGAGATCCGGTGGCAGGGAGTGCAAGTGTTGTGCACAGCTCTTCCAGTTCAGTTGTTGTAAGATAATTGAGGGCGTTTAAAAATGTTTTTTGTTCATGAGGCGTCATTTGGCATCCTTTGTTATGAGAATGCGAGTATAACGAATAAAGATCAATTAGGCTAAATCACCAGACATGCCATGAAAAGAATTGCATGTCGCTAGATCTTGCGCTAGGATCCGGCCCTCGTTTTCAATCTCTTGAAAGGAATCAGTATGAAAATAAGTAAAAAATTAATGGGGTTACTTGCAGCGGCATGCTTTATCAGTGCAACAGTGAGAGCTGGCACTATGATGCTCCCCGCACGATCATCACAAGGGTTTGAGGAAAGTAAGGGATTGGTCGGATCTATTGTAACTATCGATGCACAGCGTTTGCTTCAAGAATCTGAAGGTGGTCTGGCACTTAAGGCGCGATTAGAAAATGGTGCTCGTGAATTACAAGAACAACAACAAAATTTTGTCGCAGAGCTCCAGAAAGCAGCTAAGGAATTGCAAACAAAATCAAAACTTATGAGTAAAACCGCTCAAGAGCAAGAGATTGCTCGGTTGCAAAAAATGGAAAAAAGGGCTCAGCGAACGATGCAAGAAAATGCTGAAGAGTTTCAAGCATCAGCAAAGATGGAGCAAGAGTTACTGCATCGTCACCATCTGTCAGTTGCAGCAGCAATGCGTGAAGAGCATGGCTGGCTTGCGGTTTTCGAGAAGCAAGCTCTTGTTGCAGCATCACCAGATATTGAAGTTACAAATCTTGTGCTTGCAGAATTGAATAAACAGTATCTAAATTCTCAGCCATCATCACAGATTTTGTTTGCGCAAGCTGATGCTGCTCAACCAGAAGAAGGCACTGCCACCGCGTAATACTGTGTTACTGAGTAATGTCTTTACAGAGCGAGTACGTGATGTCATGTACTCGCTCTTTGTATTGATAGGTTTAATAAGAAAGTGGTGAATATATGACACAAGCAACAACTACTCAGCTTTCACTTGCTTCGTGCAAAGTGATTATTGGGCTGGGCAATCCAGGACCTCGGTTTACGTATACCCGGCATAATATCGGGTTTTTATATGTTGAGTATGTTGCGCGCAGCTTTGGCGCCGTATGGAAGTCTGGGCCCCAATGCGAGATAGCAACAATAACACATGGCGACCACCAGATCCTTCTGGTAAAACCACAGACGTTTATGAATAATTCTGGTGCGGTCTGGGGATTTTTGGCAAAAAAAGGGATTAAGTCTGAGCAGCTTATTGTAGTGCATGATGAACTTGAAAAAAAAGTGGGGACATTTCAGGTACGGTTTGGCGGCAGCGCTCGTGGGCACAATGGACTCCGCTCATTGATAGCGGCGTGTGGTGAGCAGTTTTGGCGTATACGGCTTGGTATTGATAGGCCTGCTGATAAAAATACCGTTGCAGATTATGTCCTTGAAAAATTTCCGCACGAGCAGCAGCAGCAATTTGAAGCACTGTTTGCGGCAGTAAGCGGTCAATTAGGCCTTTGATTTTGTTTGATCAATGTTGTTTTATCTTTTGTCTGTTAATACTCTCTAGAAATGTCAGACCGATTTTTATCGACTTTTTAGGTATGGCGTTATCCTTTAGTGATTTTTTCTATTGCTAACTACTGCGGTTTAAGCGTATGTTGATTTAACTGAGTAATTTAGTATCGAAAGGATAAGTTATGGATTTAATACTGTATTTTATAGTGAGCATGTGTATTTTGGGTAATTCGGGTGTTTTATTATGTTCTGATACAGCGACAGTTAGTGAGCGAACGTCTTCGTCTATTGGTTCTGATGGTACGTTGTTTGCTGAGTGCGAGCTGTTGGCGCCGCTTGGTGGTGACAGCGAAGCAACAAAAGAGCAAAAAGAGACTCTTGTGGCATCGCTCGTGAGTCGGATTAACGTAGAAAGTCATGGCATTCGTTCAGAGCTTGGTGCGAGAGCCCAGCAATTAGTGGATGACGCATTTGAGATGGCAGAAGAGAAAGAAGAGTTTTACTTGTGGGAAGTCGTAATTGCATTAGTGAGTGTTCAGTGTGCTCCTATGATTACGCATCTTTCAAGTGATTTCAGTCTAATTTCTATGCTTTGCATGGCGAGTGCGGGTTGCATTCCTATGAAATCAGTGGGGTATGTCAAACAGCTTGTTGATGTGTTAATACAGCAGGGTAACTCAGCGTATATACAACATGTCTTGTGCATGGATGGTTTGGAAGGTGAGCATGAGGAAACCCCTTTGTTCAGTGTTTTTAAAGCGGTTAGATTAATTAAAAGATGTTCAGATCGCTTACTATTAGACTTGCCTCATGCTACGGATTTATGTGCCGATAATGGCGTTACATTGTTTTTGAATGATCGACGATTTAATGTGCATGTCCTTGACAGTTCTGCTTTGGGGTCATTGAAGGCTCAGTGCGGGTTAATGATAACAACCTTGCGTGAAGTTGGCCCTATTAGGGTGCAAAAAGCTCAGTTTGATTATATTAGGTTGATTCTTGAAACTGCCCGCGTATTGTGTATTAAATTTTCTGAAGAAAGTCTTGTTATTCCTGAGGAGTTGTCGCTAATACAGCAATTGTCTGGTGGGCCTATGAGTGAAGGTTGGGAGGCCCTTTGCGGGACGAATGAGGGGTCTCGGATGATTAGTGAGATAGAAACTTATATTGTTGGTTTATGAGGTCTGTAGTTTTGACGAGTAAGGAGAAGTAATGAGACGCTATGTGATAGTTTTGGCAGTGAGTGTGCTGAGTGTGTGGACTGTTTTCTCTGCTTCAGAATCAAAAGGAGGAGAATCTGATTCTTCAGAGCAAATTCCTGGTGAGATAGGTGGTCATGGTCGGCGTGAAATGGCTTTGCAGGTTGTTGCTACCGCTGCATATGATTGGCAAGATGAGACATTACTCGGAGCGTTACGTAATGTTGGAATATATGAATTGGGACAAGACCGTGCAACGTTTGCTGCGAAAAGAGCTTTGCTTATAGAGCTAGTTAGATCTCAGGAGAGGGGTCCTCATTTAGTGAGGCTTGTATCTGATCAACAGAAAATAGTACGTCTGATGAGTATTGATAAAATTTTTTGTACTGAAGTGCTGGCTGTGTTTTTTCGTCTGCGCGTATTACCACAAAGTGACGTTGCTCAGCATGAAATTGCTACTTGGATGCAGAACAACTTGTTCACGTCATCTATGCCAGTCGAGCGGCGTATTAGTTTTATCTCAGCGTTTCTGATTCCACAATATTATTTGCTATTGAATCAAGAACGGGAGCGGGCAAGGAGGGGCGGGGCCCCTATTGGTGGTGATAGGTTTCGTCAGCGCGCTATTACCCGTTTTTTGCATATTCCTGCCATTGCGCAAGTAGAGGGCTTTTATAATTTTTGGGAGAGGCTTTGGCAGCAACTTATTATAGCTGCTTCTTGCCATGATATGTGTGCAGGTGTATTGGTTAATTTTATTCGTGATGCGGGTTCTAATATTGAAGTGGCAGTATTTATAGCAAATGCTATTAATGTGCAGTGGGTGCAGAGTCTTGTGCGAAAAATGTGGGGCGGAAGCAAGATGGCATATGTTTTACTGACCGCGTTGAGCAAAGTTTTTAAGAGGGCACAAGGAAGGCCAGGGGTTCATAATCATTTTTAGAGGTTCTTCGAGACGACCTGGCTACCATTGTGCAGCGTGTTCATGAGGGGGGATGAGAAGTGTTCAAGATGGGTTAGTGCGCTTAGTATTGGAAATGCTTGATAGCGGATATGATGTAACATTTTTGAATTCAGCACGCACAGTGTTTAACAGGCAGAATAGA
>JBAXGS010000096.1:0-3830 GCA_037139275.1 bacterium
CTCTGCGTATTAACCAATGGGCTAATGTTGTGCGCTGGGAAATGCGTACACGGCCCTTCTTAAGAACCTCTGAATTTCTTTGGCAAGAAGGCCATACCGCACATATCACTAAAGAAGAAGCACTTATTCAAGCGGCTGAAATTCTTGAGCTGTACACGCAGTTTATTACCCATGAACTGTGTATTCCACTTTTTACTGGTAAAAAGACTCCAAAGGAGCGGTTTGCAGGCGCTGACCAAACCTTGACCATGGAAGCAATGATGCCCGATGGAAAAGCCTTGCAGATGGGAACAAGCCACGTTCTGGCGCAATCATTCCCCGCTGCGTACGGGGTGCAGTTTCAAGATAAAGATGGAACAATGAAAACACCATGGTGCACTAGTTGGGGCATCACTACGCGACTGATTGGCGCTGCAGTAATGGTTCATGGTGATGACACCGGCTTAATTCTTCCTCCTGCCATTGCACAATATCAAGTGGTGATTATTCCAATTTTTAGAACAGAAGATGAGCGCGCCATCGTCTTTGAAGCGGCTTCACGATATTACGATTTGCTGGAAGCATCAGGTTTGCGCGTTCACCTTGATACCCGGGATGAACGCCCCGGTGCTAAATTTTTCTACTGGGAACTGCGTGGCGTTCCTATTCGTTTAGAATTAGGGCCTCGCGACGTAGCTGCTGAAACGGTGTTGATTGCGCCGCGTATTGTTGCAGATGTCTCGCAGCGGAAAATAACTGTTGCTCGTGACGCGGTAGTGGGAGGGGTGCATACGGCGCTTCAGACGCTACGAGCATTATTGTACACACGTGCTTTGGCGTACCAATCTGAGCAAGTACGGGACGTCTATCAAGGCGGTATTGCGGAGTTTGGCAAGACAATAGAAGAATATAATGGTTTTGTGAGAACAGGGTGGTGCTTTGCGCGTGAATGCGAGGATCAGCTGGTAGCGCACAAAGGAAGTATTCGCTGTATTCTTGACGAAATGGTGCCTGATAATGCACAGTGCTTTGCCTGTAAAAAACCAGCAACGCATGTAGTTATTGCTGCCAAGAGTTATTAACTATTTCGGGAGCGGCTTTTTAGCCTGGCACACATCTCTGTATAATCAAATGAGTTGAAAATTTTACAATAATTTTACGCTCGATGAAGGATTGGCCATGAAAACCGTGCCACACGTAGTTGATTGTCTTGCGACGTTTCAAACATTTTTATTAACTGAAAAACGCTTATCACGAAATTCAGTCAGCGCATATATGACCGATGTAAAACAAGTGGGTGAATTCCTTGCGCAGCATACTATTACCCTGGAAACCGCCACTAGTGATGATTTGAAGATGTATGTGCGTCACTTACACACTCAAAAATCTCAAGCACGAACAATTGCGCGCAAAATTTCGGCGCTTAAGGTTCTCTATAGTTTTTTGGCTGATGTGTATCAGTGTACCAATGCTGCAGAACCATTAGTTATGCCTAAAATAGATAAGTCACTGCCTATTTATTTAACGCATGAGGAAATCAAACTGCTCATTCAAACGGCGCTACAAGATGAATCGGTAAAAGGGCGCCGCAATACTATGATGCTGCAGCTGTTATATGCAACAGGACTTCGTATTACTGAACTGGTTTCTTTGCGTAGAGAAAACATTCATTTTGATACCGGTTTTTTAAATGTACAAGGGAAGGGGGGGCGCCAACGCGATATTCCTTTGCCTATGTCTATATGCGAGCAGTTGCAACGCTATGTACATGACATTGTTCCTAAAATCTTAACTGATGCGCATACCACGACGTCGGCAAAAACAATGTTGTTTCCCACTGTTCGCAGCGGAGTCATTGCTTGTATTACCCGGCAATCATTTTGGATTATTTTAAAAAAACTACTTTCTACAGCAGGCATTACCAAACCGGTATCACCTCACACACTCAGACATTCACTGGCTACTCATTTACTGCAAGCAGGTGCCGATATTCGCTCATTACAATTATGGCTCGGCCATGAACAAATGAGTACGGTAGAAATATATACCCATCTTGATACTCGTATGGTACGCAAATCATATGACAAGAAACATCCTCGCGCATAACGGTTCTTTGACCGTACTCTCTATTTTTTTTATACTACATGCATTCATAGAATAAGTTTATTACTGTAGAGGCTGATCATGTCATTTAACAAAGCACCAAATTCCTTTGTAATTAGTCAGAGCACCGTATTTTCTTTGTTGAGCTCGATGCAGCCTATTTGCAACAAGCGCACCCCGCTTGAAAGCACTGAATCTATTTTGTTTTCCATTACTCCGCGCGAACTCACTATTAAAGCAACTGATATGGAGATATCTCTGCAATCGACTGCAGAGATAGAAAGCACAGTACAAGACACCCTGAGCTTTTTAGTTTCTGGTAAACGCATTTTTGATATTGTAAAAGAAATGGATGGCGATATTTTATTTTCCGTGCAAGAAAACACATTGCACCTTCATGCGGGTAGTATTGATTTGTCACTGAATATTAAAAGTGCGCAAGATTTTCCTGCATTTCCTGAGCGGATTGAAAATATGATGCAGCTTGATGCTCAGTTCCTCGTAAATCTTTTAAATAAAGTTTCATTTCTTATTCCTTCAAACAACGCTAATGCTGCATTAAATGGGTTGTTGATGGAAATTAATGCACACTCAATGAGCATGGTTGCTACCGACGGGCATTCGCTCGCTCGGGTGACTACCGCAAAATATACATTGCCCGATGCGTATAAATGGCTGCTTCCTAAACGCGCAGTTATTGAACTCAAAAAAATTATTGAGGTAAGTACAACGGAGCATGTTTTTTTAGGGTTATGTGGCAATCAATTGGTGTTCTCAGGACCCAATTTCAACTTTTTTACTAAACTCATTGCAAGCCCGTTTCCTGAATATTTACCGGTGCTGGATAAGCAAGGCTTTATGCCAGCACGCGTGCACCGTGGAGACTTTAGTCGCACATTGAAACGTACCGGTTGTTTGCTTGCTGGTCAGTTTCTTTCTACTACATTTAGTTTCACCAAAGAAAATTTGGATGTAAAACTTAATAACAAAGAAGTAGGATCTTTAAAAGAGTCATTACCTCTCGCGTTGTTTGATGGCTCAATAATTGAAAGCCGTTTTTACTCTCCATACTTATTAAATGGTCTTCAGGTTCTTTCTGGTGATATGGTTAATTTTCATATCAAAAACAGTATGAAGCCGATTATATTTGATGATACACATGATGAATATGCATTTACCTATTTAGTCATGCCTGTTAGTGCTATTCAAACGTCATAGAGAGTGCTGTGCGCCTAACCCACCTTACCTTGCATAACTTTCGTTGTTTTAAGCGACTTACCATTTCTTTTGAAGAATCAATAGTTGTTATTGAAGGGCCCAATGGAGTTGGAAAATCGAGTATTGGTGAAGCGCTGTATTATGCCTGCTATCTAAAATCATTTCGAACGCATCGAGCAGATGATATAGCCCACCATGAAACCAATTATTTTTTCATCGAGCTGGATGGTATAACACATGAAGGTGACTTATATACCATTCATGTGGGGTTTGAAGAAGGAAATAAGAAAATCAAAGTTAACCATACGCTTATTACGACCTACAAAGAACTCATGGATTATTATCAAGTAATTATGGTCTCTGAGCATGATATGAGACTTATCCAAGAAGGGCCGGATGAGCGAAGGTCATGGGTCAACCAACTGTGTATTCTGCGTGATCCCTCAATTGTTGAAACACTGAGACTTCAAAAGCATATTATTGCTCAGCGAACACAACTCCTCATGACCCACCAAGGGGGAGGGGAGTAC
>JBAXGS010000097.1:0-3810 GCA_037139275.1 bacterium
GTGGATTATCGAGGCGCGCAAGATCAAGAGTGTTTTCAAGATCGAATGCGTGGACAGCTGTCGCATCTTTCAGTGTTTGTGCAAATGCGTGAGCGAGTGTTGTTTTTCCTACTTGTCGCGGACCGAGGATGGCGCAGACCGTGTGGATGCGGAATTGTTGTGCGATAAGAGTAATGTACTGATTGCGTTGCATTGCTTTCCTCTAAATACCTTGTAAATTTTGAATCGATTTTGAATTTACAAGGCATTTTTATAAAATACAAGGGTACTCATTAGTGATGGTGTCGATGCGTTTCTTGGAGCGCTCGTGTTGCCATGCCATATTCGCCAAACCAATCAAGTGTTTCTTTGAGCGCTTTATCAGGGGGAGTTGGCGTGAAAGAGAATGCTTCAACAAGTTCTTTTGAGTCTTCCATATACACTGGTTGCTCAAAATAAGTACTGAGGTCTACCCCTCGTTCTGCGTTTGGTTGAAAGATGGATACCAATGAGAGCTGAAGCTTGCTTACAATGCGGGGCTTGAGTTGCACATCAACCAATTGGCAGATGGCAGCGCCAAATTCTTCTACCGACGGATAGGTATAGCCGCTAAAGTGAAGCGTAATATTTTCATGATCGGTTTTATAGGTGCTCAATTGAAGAGCGATTCGTGCCACATCTTTTACGAAACAAAATTGATGTGGTTTATCTGTTCTAAAGAGCCAGGTCATTCGACCTATGCTCGGGGCTTCTTTAAATGTTGAGCTCAGTAAATAGTCAAAAACTGCAGGGCCAAATGGATAGCTCATGCGAATGGTTCTTACCTTACATGATTTTCGTTGTACCGCACATTTGAGCATATGCTCAATTTTCATGAGCGTCATACCCTGCTCGGTTATCGGAGAGTACAGGGACTCATCAGTAATCACTTCTTGGTTATTAAAAACATACACTCGTGCAGGATAAAAAATGGTGAGGTGATTGTTTTTTGCTAGAGAGATCGCATTTTTGGTAATAGTCGGTAATATTTTATGCCAATCTTTATACACATCATGTTCGGGGTCTAGTAAGAGATATTTGATCTCATGTGTGAAAGTGATTGATTGAGGGGAAAACTGCGTAGCGGTGAAATCGCATTCAACAATAGTTACGAGTGGTGATCGTGGTAGCTTTGCATCGGCAAAAACCATATCGTTCGGTTTAACGAGCACGGTGCACGGGATATTTTGCGAGACAAGCAGATGCACCATATTGAAGCTGACGTTACGCGTTCCATCGAGTATCACCCATCCACTAGGCTCTTCATTGGGGATATCCCGGTTTTTAGGAGAGCGTGTAACAGAATGAGGCTTCGTTTCCAAAGCCTCATTCTGTTGAGTGTTTAATAATTGAACGGCGCTGCTGGTAAGTACTAGAGAGGTGAGCGCGAGTAAAATGATGGTATTATTTTTTTGTGTAAGCATTGTACGTTTCTTGTAAAGCGGTTGCTAATGGAGTTAGTGTGAACGGACACACTGCTTCCTGATACGTATTACTTAGCAATAATTCGTTCTCAAATGAATAGTATGCATCTTTTGCTCGACGCGCTTCAGGATTAAACGCTGCTGCAATACTCAGTGAGGTGCTTTTCAAGAGATCTAGATTCTTTGCAGGATCGTATGCTGGGGCGCTTGTTATGCCGTGTGCAGTAATATCATAGTACATTTTTGCAAATTCACTGATGTTTGCCACAGTAATGCCGGCAAAGTTGCAGCGACGCACGCAAGGTGCTTCGTGTGCATGAGGAGCAGCAATAAATGTTCGAGCGAATGTGGCAAGGTCTGGTGTGTAGGCAAATTGCAGTTTAACTGCATCACCAGCAATCCATTTGAATTTATACTTTGACTTGAATGAAGAGCTTTCACCGTTTTTAGGCATGTTTTCAAAGTTTTCTTCCAGTAAACCATCGCCACTTTCAGGGCCAAATGGATACGAATGGGTAATGATAACACTGTTAACAAGAGAATTTTCTAGCAATGATTCCATTTCATCCATAATACGTCCTTGTTCACAGTTTGGTATGGCAACTGAGGTTTCGGTAATTGGATTGAGCATACCATAGCGTTGAATGCGTCCAAAATAGACAATCGTCGCATTAGATGCTTGTGCAGCAGCAATGCAATTAATCATCATTTGGGTAAAGCATTCTTCCCATACCTTATACGGAAAGGTTTGTGCAATAACTATATAATCACTGGTTGCGGTGGTTTCGAGTAAGAGTTCAAGGTCGGTGGCAATGTCACCTTCCACAATAGTGGGTTGATATCTTACATCTTTGAATAATTTAGCAGTTTTTTTTTCATCTCTTACAAATAACGTGCAATCAACGGTTGCATCATTGCAAAGATTTTGAGCAAGCGCGTAACCGATACTTCGGTTGCCTCCCACTATGCACCATGATTTTTTAGGCTCGGCTTGTTTAGCTGCGGTGAGGCTTGTGTGTGAGAGTGATACGCAGATAATGGCCACAAATGAGGTCAAAAGTACACGGGTGAAAGATGCATATGTTTCTGTTTTCATTGAGATGTCCTTTGTTTGGATACTATACAATTACTCGGTGGTCTCAACTATTACATGCTCTCTTTAGAATGTCTATATCCTGCGTTATCTCTTGTATGAGTGCAGAGAAAGGCCTTATTAATCAAACCTCGCTTTATATGGGCTTAAATAGAGGCTTTTTATGCAAAGCCTGGTTGTCTCTTGAGGGGGTTGTGTATGCTGAGTAAGGACTATGTATAAAGTGTGGCACTGTCTGAATGATAAAGGGATGTATATGATAAAGCGCCTAGTAATGATAAGTCTTGCTCTGGTGAGTTTTGAAGCGAGTATGAGCGCAGGTCCACGTGTTGATGCGACACGCGAGTCTTTAAAGCGCTCCAACACATTTTTGCGTAAGCATACGCGAGAGTTGCTTGCATTAGCGGCAGGTGCGGCAATAGCAACTGGTGCCACGGCGTATGGTATGAAAAAGCAAGAAGGGCGCAAGATAGCAGCCTTAAATCAGTCGCATCTTCAGAGTTTAGCAGACAACGAAGCTCGTTATGAACTCCAGATTAAAGAAGGCCGCGAAGAGTACTTACAGAGTATTCAAAAAAACGAGATGTTTTTTAAGGAGCAACTTGCCGATATTAAAGCCACTCTTGAAGAGACTATTCAAAGAACGGTTACGGTTTCTTTAGAGAAGTTTCAAGATAGTTTGAATACGTTTCAAACACGGATTGATGAGATTCTTAAAGAGCAACATATGCTTCTTAAACAAGGGGTTGAAGATTTTAAAACAGCTGGTCGAGAGCAGCAAGAGGCATCAGCGCGAGTATGGCAAGAACAATTTACCTCTATGGGAGAGAAGTTTGCTACTATGTTTGATGCTCATGCGGCAAAATTGGCATCAGAGTATACGGCACTGCAAAAAGAATTAGCGGACAAGCAAGCTCTTGCGGAAGCTCGAGATATAGAACATAAAGCTCGGATTCAAGAGCAGCTTGAAGCGCAAAAAACAATTTTACGTAGTTCTTTGCAAGAGGCATTGCGAACCCTTGATCAGCATAAAGCTCAAATGACTGATTTAGTAACACAATCCAATGATCTTGTAACTCACGCGACTGAAGCCCAACGGCAAGAATTAGCCCGGCATTTGCAAGAAATTTCTACAGCAGGACAAAGGTTTGAGGCATCACAGACTCAGGCTATGGGCAGTATTCATGCATTAATTGAGCAAACAGGGCAGCATTTATTGGGCACTATTGATAGTGGAATGGCGCAAGGGTTTGAGCAACAAAATAGATCAATTAC
>JBAXGS010000098.1:0-3769 GCA_037139275.1 bacterium
TAAGAAGTATTGTTTAGATATAGTTGATCGTCTTTCTAAAAAAGATGCGCAGTGTTTTTATAAGCATATAAATTATGAAGATGCTGGGCATGGACTGCTTTCAAGTCGGCCTGGAGGTCTTTGGCATCATCGTGGGGGTTTTTGGTGTTTGGTTGGCGGAACGGCTGAAGGAAATCAAAACGCACATAGTGATTCAGTTATAGAAATAATGAAGTTTCTCTCAGTTTTAAAAAATGATTGTCTGTAGGATAGATTTCTTGAGGAACAACGTATGAAAATATGTGCTACGTATCAGGTTGGATTAAAAGTTTTGTTAAAAAAAGGTAATGAGTTCTTGTTTCTTATTGAGCGTGATGGCAAATCTTTGGATTTACCGGGAGGACGCATTGATGATACGGAACATACAGTAACGCTCAGCGCTATTATGCAGCGAGAAGTGTGTGAAGAACTTGGGTCAGAGGTGCGATATACCTTGGGTAAGCCATTATTTCAGTTTCGTCGGCATATCAAAGCAAAGGGACTACATGTTTTTCTTACTGTGTATGCGGCTGAATTCTTGAGTGGCGAAATTGTAATATCCGATGAACATACCGGGTATCAATGGATTCAAGCCCGGGATGTTGAATGGAATGAAGAGAGCTTTGTATCAAGAGAAGAGTTTCAGGCATTTAAAGAATATTTTGAGAGTTGAAAGGGTAGTTATGTCTCGTTTTACGATGGCTGTTTTCACCGCAATTATTTTGCTGAGAGATAAAAAAATTTGCCTACTTAAAAGAAGTATAAATGCCAAATTCTATCCTGGCGTGTTCGCAATTCCTGGCGGCGGGGTTGATGGTGGCGAGCCTGTGACCAGTGCGACGGTACGTGAAACTATCGAAGAACTTGGTGTGAAAGTTGATGCAGCAGCATTGCGTTGTGTGCATACTGTCCATGCACTGACATCAGATGGCGTTGAATATATTAATTTTTTTATGATAGCGGAGAGTTTTATGGGCGAGCCGGTTGTTGCAGAGCCAGATAAGTGCGATGGCATCGTCTGGTTTGCGCTTGATGATCTGCCATCAAATATTTTGCCTCATCATAAACAGGTGCTTGATTTGATTAAAAATGGTGAAAATTTTAGTGAGTATGGATGGAACAAAGTATGAAAACATGTGCCTCGTATCACGTTGGGTTATAAAATTTGTTAAAACAGAGTTGCCGCGTATGCTTGCTATGATGCGAGAATATAAGGAAGGGTGAGCGTATTACTAATAAGCGCTTTCCATAATGCCCATCCGTGTGCGCGGTGCCAGGTGGCATCATCATAGCTGAAAGCTTGTTTAAAAACTTCTCGGCTTTTTTTATCCAATACATTCCAGGCAATTACCAAGTCGCATGCTGGGTCGCCAATTGCCATACAGCCGAAATCAATAATGGCACTCAGACGTCCATTGATGGTTAGTAAGTTACCCATTGCAACGTCTCCATGTACCCATACCGGTGGTTTGTCCCATGAAGAAGACAGAGCACGGTTCCAAATAATTGTTGCGGTTTTTTGATCAGCAGTATTGGGAAGCAATGCGATGGCAGCGCGTGTTTCTCTATTGTATGTCGATAATGGTCCACCGCGATAAAAATTATGTTTGCCGGCTGCTGGGCCGCCGTCGGCGCTTATGCTTTGTAGAACGGTTAAAAACTGTGCAAGATCGGCCGCGAATAGTGATAGGTCGGTGATTGTTTTTGTAGATGCGGTTGAGCCTTCAATCCATTGGTAAATAGACCAGGAAAAGGGGTAGTCGGCTGTTGGTGAGCCAAGAGTGACTGGTGTAGGTACTGGCAGTGGAAGGTGTGGCGCTAGTAACGGTAGCCACTGTTGTTCTTTGAGTACTTGAGCGCTGTAGGCGGCACTGCTAGGTAAACGGATGAGGAGGTGTGGCCCAAGGCGATACGATCTATTATCGTGGCCTTGTGTAGGGACAGGAGTTATTGGAAGATGTGCATAGTGCGAGAATTGTGTGGTAATAAGTTTTTGTACCAGCGTGGTAGTGATGATTGGATCCTTATGCATGATTTTTTTACGATTGTTTGTGTGGTGCTAATACATCTACGCAATACGTAATCATCTTAGTAGCATATTCAAAGTTCAATCCAACCAAACAAATCTCTTTATTCTCTCTTAAATATCGCTCGTAATACTTCTTTTCATGTATCTGCGTGAGTGCTACTTCTGGTGATGCGTTAAGCTTGAGTTCAAACACGTAAATGGTAGTGGTAGTTTGTACTACCATGTCAGCTCTGCCCCTCGCAACAGCGATTTCTGACTCTGCATTGATCTGCAAAAGAATACAGACGATATGGACTATGGCGTGATAAAACGCTTCTTGTTCTTGGTGTAAGTGGTAGGGAATGTGTGCGAGCAGTGACTGCATGACCGAGCAAAAGAGTGACACATTATGTTCTTGAAGCGCACTGAACAGTTGCTCTTTTATTGAATCCACTTTGCTGTTGGTCATGTCCACTGAAGCGCAGAGTGCAAGCTGGTTTAATGACTCACGAATTTCTTGATTAGGGTAAGTGAGGATGTAGTTTGCCGCTCGTTCATTGAATTTTTCTATGGTTAAGTAGCCAGATTGAAGCATCAGCATCGGTAGTGGGAGTGGTTTGTATTGTCCTTGTGCGTTTTGCGTGCTGATATCAAAACTATCAAGATCGGCGCTTGAGACAAGGGAATGGTCAATATTGGAAAAATCGTACGTGTGCTCTTGAATCAGTTTTATTAAATAAGTTGGGTTTCCAGAAGTAAACCAGTAATTTCTAAGTTTTTTGTTTTCAAGAAATAAGAGTACTGAAAAAGGATTGTATACTCTTTCAATGAGGTAGTCTGACATTTGATAGCCGTTATACCAGGTACGCATCTCATCAAGAATTTTTTGAGTTGATGATTTTTTTATTTCTGCGACTTCTGCAATCCAGCTACTAAAATTTGCAGCGATTTCTTGCTCAGTATAACCGCAGAGGGTTGCATATTTTTCGTGTAATGAAATATCAAGGAGGTTATTAGGGCCCGAAAAAAGCGAGGTTTTAGAAAACTTGGTAACACCGGTAGCAAACGTAAAATAAATGTATTCATCCAGCCCTTTAATACTGTTGTAAAAGCTGCCGAGAACCTCTCGCATTGCCAAGGCGGTAGGGACATCATCAATGTGCTTGAGGAGTGGTGCATCGTATTCATCGATAAGTACCGCAACTTTTTCTTGCAGACCAAGTTCGCTGACGAGCTCAGTAATTTTATCATCAGGAGAGGTTGCATGTGAAATGCTCACGTTGTAGGTTCGGGCGATTCTATCAAGCGCTAAATTTAAACTTTGTTTCAATGATAGAAGGTCTTCGTAATTTATTTTTGCAAAATCAAGATGAACAACGGGCCGATTGACCCAGGTGTATCGGTTTTCTTTGCCTATCCACAGGTTTTTAAACAACTCTTTGTTGCCGCTAAAAATTTCTTTAAGGGTAGATACCAGAAGTGATTTACCAAAACGGCGTGGACGCGAGAAAAAGCAACGACGATTATTTGTTATGAGGCGATGAATGATCTCGGTTTTGTCTATGTACAGGAGATCGTTTTTGATAATTTCTTCGAGCGTACTTATGCCGATAGGGAGTTGTTTTTTTATAGCCATGCTACGAATTCCTTGTGAGTTACTTTGTATGAGCTAGTCTTTTGAGCTCATTGGTATAGTTTGGGGGAGATGGGTTATGGTGTCAAGGCATTGAGGTCGACGATTTA
>JBAXGS010000099.1:0-3748 GCA_037139275.1 bacterium
GGTAGTGTGTATGCTGAGCGCATCAGCATGTGCAGCAGATAAAGCAGGGGGTGTGTTACGCCTCAATAAAGTATCACAGCTGAAGTATGAAAACTATTGCAGCAAGGCAGGTGAGTTGCGTGCGTATTGGCATTTGGCTAAAACAAAAGATAGGTACGCTCTTATGGTTGGGGCACATTGGTTGTGCCTGCAAGATTTTTATGAAGTATTGGTTGAGTGTATTCCTACAAAATATGCAGAGCTGAGTGGAGATCTTGTAGAGCTGCAGAGTGCTTGTGAGAGAATGATTCCATCGTGGGGGAGTGTTCCTCATACAACTTATATACAGATGATTGAATTTTTTCTCCTTTCGTATCGAGATGATAGAGGTTTGGTGAGCACTGAAGAGCATAAAGATTTTAAGTAGTTTTAAGGTATGTGAAGAGTATGCGTAGTTGTATAGGGGGGATGTTATGATGAAAATAGTAAAGAATATGGGAGTAGTTATGTTGTTGATGATTGGGGGCGTAGTGTCTTCAACGTATGCGTCATCAGCTCCTGCATCAGAAGAGGTTGCACTGACAACTATTGAGCGCCGTGTGTATGAAAAAGCAGAGCGCCTAGGGGAATTTGTTGTCGTACTTGTTAATACTACTCAGAAGAAAGCATTAGAAAAATATTTGGCTTCGCAACTAGCTATAGATGATTGTTGCAAACAGGTTGGGTTTGCATCTCGAGATGCGTTTTTTGGGATGTTTGGGGTTGGTGGTCCTTGGGATATTCTCAAACGTTCGCTTATTAGTAACTATCTCATGGCTTTTGGGAATATAGAGCGTACTGTGGGGTATTTGGCTCCGTGTGGTGGGCTTTTTGAAAAGAAAAAAGAAGTTATTGATTTTTTAGTGCAAAAATGTTTTGAATATCATATTATTTTGTCAGTTGAAGGTGATGATCAGCTTGAGTACTAGGAAAAGCTACTGAAAGAAAATGCAATGACACGCTGCGGGCAAGTTCTTATTTTTTTTGTAGCAGCATGCATCGTGAGCCTGCAAGCGGCTCCTCTGATTAAAGAGGCCGATTCATCAGTGCCGAGTGCTCTTATGAGTCTCTACTCAAAGCCTGAGCTTGCTCCTCTGCGTGAAGCGGCAGTTAGATTGCAGGATCTTATTGCAGAAGGAGCGCATGTCACAAAAATACGTACTCAGGCACAGGTATTGGCCCATGATATTTATACCATACAAGAGTATGAGAATGATGAGACTCTTGTAGAGGTATTAGTGTGGTTAATTGATTCAAAATATATTGCAAATCCTTCTGCTGCGCGTAAGCGTGGGAGGTTAAAAAGAGTCGCAATAGCGGCGTGCGTTATTGGTGGTATTATTGGTACCGTTTTGGCTGCTTGTGCTGTTGCGTATGCATATCACTCACGTAACTATCGAATAAGGCAGTTTAATTTTCGACTAGCAAACCTGTCACAGTATAACGCGCAGCGGGTTGAATTCCAGGACGCGGCAAGAAAGATCATCGCCCTTGATCGTGAAGTGCGTGCATGTGCCTTTTTACATAGAAAGAACGCACGCTCTTTGATTGGGGAAGATTCAGCGGGGCTTCTTACGGAGGAGCAAGCAAAAGTATTGAGCGAAAAACGACCAGAGACACGCAAGATCGCCCAAGAGCGTAGTGTTAAAGTGTTGGACAACGCCAAGAAAATGAAGCGTGAAATTAATGCTTATTGGTTAAGACAGCGTGGCCGGTTGCAAAAGGAATACAGGTCACAACTTCGTCGCCTTGATGAGTACGGAGACACTTTTAAAAACGATAAGCCGCTGACCATGATTATTTGTCAAAAGCCTGAAGATCCTCTGCGGCACAAACTGTGCAACCCACGATCCACAGCGTTGTGCTTATTGAGATTGTGTAAAAAAGAGAACCTACCAATAAGTTTTGCGCTCACTGTCTTCAGTTACTTATACGGAGGATACTACGATGGTAACCCGTTTGATCCAGCGATGTAATAATCATGATTTTCTTGCAAGTATACTATATGCAGTTGATGAATATATCAGCCATGAAAAAACCTATACGCTCTTGCGTATAGGTTTTTTCATGGCTGGATCTGTCGGTTGCAAAGCACCGGTTATTATTTTGAGATATTCTTGAGCTTCTTCCGCTTTTTCTGCAAGTGCTTGGGCATCAGCAAACTTTATAATTTGCGCGTATGAGAGAAGCTCTTGTATAGCAGGAAGAATTTTTTTTGGAATTTCTGGTTTGTTTTGTAAAAACTCCCACAATTCATCGTCTGTTTTATCAAGCACATTCCATTCGTAGACATGTACTAAGTACTGCTTAAAAAAGAAGGTTGCAGCACCAAAAAAACGTTTATAATTAATAGGGCGCCGTTCAAGAAGTACGGTGAGAGCGGCAAGCTCTTTTGTGCACCACTGACTCAGCGTAAGTGGCGGCGTATACCACCATCGATACCAGAGAGCATAGGCAATAATCATGCTGCCTATAATAATCCCACCGAGTATAAGTATGACTCCTTCGGTTGTTTGCCACCATGCAGGTAATTGATACGCATAGAGTGGAGTGAATGATTGTTGCAGTGATTCCAGTGGATTGTGTGTAGTCATTAGTGAGCCCTTGTGTGAAAAAAATGCGCGAGTGTTGTTGCCAAAGAGCAGTCTAAATCAATATCCAGAAGTGCTATAGAATGTTTCTTGAGGAGTTGCTTTTGGTCATGGCGACGTTTTTCAAGCAGCGCATGAAGGGCGATTCCTTGTGCGCGATGGGTTGATACAAGGAGGGTTTCGCCTGTTTCTGGATCATAGAGCGGAAGTACGCCCAGTGAGGGCAACATCCGTTCAGCAGGGTCAGTAACGCGGACCGCGACCGTTTCATTTTTACGCCCTATGTAGGAAAGAAGCGCTCCGTATTCTTCAGTAGGTACAATCCAATCGGAGACAATAAAAACAATAGCATTCCGTACATTTAGTGTTGCCAGGTGGTTAAGCGCCGCCCCTAAGTTGCTTCGTGTCATATCAGGAGCTTGTGGGGCGGAGAGTATGGTGGTAACCAGCTGCGCGCCGTAGCTTTTCCCTTTTTTGGGTGGCATATACTGAAGCACGGTGTCGGCGCAGATAATAAGGCCTATTTTATCATTGGTGTTTTGTGCCATAAAAGCAAGGCACGCTGCCACTGCTCGAGCTGAGTGCTCTTTAAGTTCTTCACGCGACCCAGCAGCCATTGAAGGAGATACATCAAGAATAATAATGACGGTTCGTTCTCGTTCTTGCACAAATTCTTTTACCATGAGGCGGTGCATTTTAGCAGAACTTTTCCAATCAATACTGCGAACTTCATCACCAAGTTCATAGTTTCTAATATGTGCAAATTCTAGTCCGCCGCCACGAAATGCAGAAGAGAAATCTCCAGACATATCGGCACTGGTCAAACGGTGAGCGATAATTTTGAGGTGCGCTACAAGCGCTGCTAATTGAGAGTTCTTCATGCGCAGAACCTACTACGCGTTACCACATGGAATCAAGTATTTCTTGCAACGCTTGAGGGAGCTTAATAGAACCATCTGCTTGTTGGCCTTGTTCCATAAGCGCAACCATAAGCCGTGGCAGAGCCAAGCTTGATGCGTTGAGCGTATGCACTAAATGATTCTTTTTGGTTTCAAGTGAGCGATAACGGATCTGTGAGCGACGTGCTTGGAAGTCGGTGCAGTTTGATGCAGATGAAACATCTTGAAATGTATTTTGCC
>JBAXGS010000100.1:0-3732 GCA_037139275.1 bacterium
CAAGCGGTGCCCGTTGATGATACTGCCTTAATTTCTGGGTCTGGAAGTTTTGTTAATGATATCACGGTCTCTTCGGGCGCGCAGCTCTCGCTTGCATGGGATGGCCCCCTTGATACGCATATCATGTTGTCTGGTGGTATTGATGAGACGGCAACACGCACACTCTTGAAGAATAATCTTCTCTTTAAAAAAGGATTTTTTTTCCATAGCCCGTATGATGATCAGGTAAATGCGCTGAATTACATTGATTGCAATGGATATCAGTTATTTTTTGGAGGGGGTGGATCAAGTCCCACGACTATTGATTCTTTTTTGTGTTTTGAAAATGCCCATCTTCAGTTACTAGGGCCTGTGTCTTTGTCGTCGCCGTTGATGTTGGCTGCCGGCGAGGGTTTCGTGTGCGGGCGAGGGCATGTCATTACTTTTACTGATTCAGGTGGATTTGTTAATGGTACTGATATAACAAGCACTGTAACAGATCTTATTCTTGAGGGAGTGTCGGGTAGTAGTTTTGCTGGTAGCGGTACCTGGAATTTACGTAATGTTACTTTGCGAAATAGTTATGGTGCTTTGTTTGTGAGCGGTACATTTGTTGATACATGGACAAATTTGCTCGGTGGAACTGGAACTATAGAGAATGCAACTATTTCATTAGAAAGAGATACTGTTTTTGGCGGTACCTGGACCATGCTCGGCATAAGCATAGTTGAAGGAAATGGGCATCGGCTTGATATGGGTGCTGGCAACATTGTGGTATTGAATGGTTCGGAGTTATCGTTGTGTAATGTAATACTGGAGAATGTATCAACAGGATCTTTCGGCGGGGATGGCATTGTGCATCTTTCTGATGTGACTATTATGTTTACTGATGCCGATGTTGATTGGACAGGGTATCGGCCGCAGTTTGTTATTGATGGTCCCGTGACCTTTGTTACAGGATCGCGAGCAGTTGTAGTACATAGCGGCAGTAGTATTAACAACGCGACGCTCTGGTACGACACTTGTGGAACTGGTGATGCGAATAATGTAAGTGGGTTTACTGGTGAGGGACGCGTTAAGTATGTGGATACGGAGAGTGTGGGAATTGCAGGAGGCACAACGTTCACTGAAGATGCGGTTGCTGATCGTGATGAGTATTTATACCCAGAGCTGAGAGGCGCAGCGGGAGCAGTGCTTCGGTTTGAAAGTGCAGCCGCTCTTACATACAATGGTCAGGGCCATCGTCTTATTTGTCCTTCAATAATGAGTGGTATGTTAGCAGATGATGAAACTGAAGCAGTACTTTTTGTAGGCGATGGAAGCACTGATACTATTGCGCGTTTAGAGAATGTGACCCTTGAAGGCTTTAAGCCTCAGCATCTGCAGTGCAGGGGAGGCGCTGATGCACTCATTTTTAGTGATCGCACTACTCTTGTGCTTAAGCAAGATTGGATTGATGATAATTTCTTAAATCAAGCATTATTTTTTGGTTCTGACATTGCAGCCGAAGATGAAGAGGTGTGTATAGACTTGCAAGGTCATACTATTAGTTTGGCATCAACGAATGCGCGATTGGTAATGCGTGGTGCTGCTACTTCTTCGCTCCGTATTAAAAATGGAAGATTGATTGCGGTCGGAGATAATTTTGCCGGAGAAGATCCTTCGCTTGTGTCAGTAGGAGGAGCAAAAATTATTCTTGAAGATGTTGAACTGTGTTTGACTCGCACTCTCAGTATTGTCGATTATCCTCTTGATATTGTTGGGTATTGCAGTGTGTCGGGAGATAATGCTCCAGAGATGTACTTCATCAGTGATGATATTAATTTCACAATTACCTCTCAGGCGACTTTATCGCTGCGTGATGGGGTTACGTATAATCATTGTAGTAATGCGGCACATACTTTTGTGTTTGCTGATGCAACAGCAACATTAGAGCTTGTTGGTGCAACGTTTCAGGGTAGAGTTTTTGGTGAATTAGAAGGTGATCCATTAGTTTTAAAAACCGGCAGTATGATTATTGATCATATTGCGGAGATTAATGTTGGTGATCGTGGTGTTCAACTAGGCGATCAGTTGGTGGGGGATGATTTACATCTTATTATTCGCCCAAGTGCAACATTAAAAATTACAGGAACAGGCGGATTGGCGTATCAAAATAGTTATTAAAGGGAAGCAGGCGGGGAGACTACGATATGAAAAGAGGTATGATAAGAGTATGCGTTATGTTGTTATTGACGCAACCAGTTATGGCTGGAGTACATTTTGGCAGTAAAAAATCAGGCCTGGTGGTCAGCGGTTCAGCAACGTTGGACTTAGGTGTTGCGCAGTCTTTGCAAGCAGGAGTAGTGAGAAATAGTGGGGGCACCATTAATGCAGGTGTCTTAGATTGCACTGATATGAATTTTGAAAATACGGTGCAAGGAGAAACAAAGTCGTCACTTATTAATGGCACGCTTACCATGGGGGCAGATGAGGGTAATGCCATTCTGTTGTATGATGGTGATGCTTTGATCGTAGCGGGAGAAACAATTGAATTGCCGGTGACTGCGCAGTCAGGAGCCTCTGTTATTACAGGATATGGAGGGTTTGATCGTGATATTGTGGTCAATCCGGGGGCGACTGTGCGGCTTGCCTGGGAAGGAATATTGAATACCAATATCGCGTTCATGGCAGGAGATGGCCAGCCAGAAGCTCTTGTAGTCCTAGAAAAAGATTTATATTTAGGAACCGGTTGTGATTTATCTGTTCATGAAGCAGGACCGTATGATAACAAGCTCAATTTTAATGGGCATACCTTATTTTTGGGAGGAGATGAGCAGCCTGCGATGTTGAGATTTTTCTTAGCATGTTCGCGTGCAAATATTCAGCTTCGTGGGCCGGTAGAGACGTTTGAAAATTTCTTTGTATTTTTGGATGGCCCTGCGTATCTGCATGGTGGTGGGCATGTGTATTGGGTTAACGAGTATGGTATTTTTTCAAATGAAGCAGACATTCTCGATGAAGAAGGTGCAGCGACCGGGTTACATTATCCTGTTACGTTTGAAGATATTACCTTTCGCAACATCTGGTGTGGGCTGTTTCAAGGTGGAGAGTATTGGAATTTTATTAATACTACGTGTGAATCCGGAGACCTTTCTATCACTATCAATGGAACCCTTTTGGGAAGCAGTCCTTCGCCACTGGCAGGAGATACAACATTTGGAGGCACTACGATCGATTTAAATTCTGATCTGACTAACTCAAATGGTATGTGGTTTTTTAATGAGAATGCGTTTATAGAAGGAGATGGGCATTGTATTGATGCTTCACAGTGGCGTTTTTCTATTGATACCAATAAACAGCTGACATTGCGTAATGTGGTTTTGAAGAATTTTGATTCAAACTCTTTTGCTGGTGATGGAACAATTCGGCTTTCTAATGTGACGTTTGAGCTTGATGAACTTGTTGATTTAAGTACTGGACCTTTGTTGAGTATTGACGGACCGGTTACTTTTTTTACGGGACCTCATACAGTCACGGTGCGTACGGGAAGTAGTATTGTAAATGCGACCGTGTTGTATGATACAAGCGGCACAGGAGATGCTGAAAACATTATAGGATTTAATGACACTGATGGTCGTCTTAAATATGTGGATCTTGGATTTTCATCGTCGGTAGATGTGCGGATTACCGAGAATGCTGTTATGGATCAGGATGAGTATCTCTATCCTAATATTAACGGTGCTTTGGCGCGTACTCTGACGTTTGCGCAAG
>JBAXGS010000101.1:0-3729 GCA_037139275.1 bacterium
AAGGTGTGAACGACAACAATAATAACGCGATGAATCGCTTTCTGCTTAATTTCAAAGAACAAACCAAAGTGATAAAAGAATAGGCGGGCCTATAGCTCAGTTGGTTAGAGCACTCCGCTGATAACGGAGAGGTCAGTCGTTCGAGTCGACTTAGGCCCACCAAATTACAAAATAAGCGCCACTCAAGGCGCTCGTTCTTTTTAAAGATTTTTTCGGGGGCATAGCTCAGTTGGTAGAGCGTCCGTTTTGCACGCGGAAGGCCAGCGGTTCGAATCCGCTTGCCTCCACCATTAATGTTAGAGAGTCACATGAAAATGTGGCTCTTTTTTTATTGATGTGATTTTGTATTCTGTTGCTAATTTGATGCTCAGGCAAACGGAGTGTATCCTTCTGTGGTTATGATTTCTGTGGAGCATGTTGTTTGCTTGCAATCCATTTTTCAACAAGAGTTACAAATTCATTTTTTTGTTTTTGCCATTCAAATTCGATGAATACCCTTTTGATTTTATATTTTTCAGGGCTGAGTTTGGTGATGTAGGTATAGCCAACAATTTCCCCGCCGGCGTAAAACATGCAATATATGTGTCTAGGCGAAGGATAGGGTGTGCATCGATCTTCGATTTTTTCTTGCATATTCACGTAGTCCCATTCATAGTCGTCAGACAAAATGGTTATTCTGGGAGTGTAAAAATCTGCTTCTTCAAGTGTGCGACGAATGAGGTATCCTTTGCGTGCTGAATAGTTGCTGAGTTTGCACAGGCCTTTTTCGGCCGCGTCTTCTTTGCTGAGGAGTTCTAGTTTGTATTCTTGGTATTCATCTCGTACATAAGGATTTTTTAGTAAGTAGTCACGAAACGTCAGATTAAGTGCAATTTCTGGATGGCCTGGTTCATACATGTGCAGGTTTACTTCTACGCCAGTTCTGCGGCGAAAGCCGTAATGAAACGGAATGTTGAATTCGCCCATATATTCAAACCCAAGCGATTCGAGCGGCCTAATGGCTTCTTTGGGGCGCGGTGATTCAATAATAATATCAATACGTGGTTTGGCAGAAAGGCCTGGTATGGCGGTTGAGCCAATGTGATGAATGGCTGTGCAGTTGCCGGTGAGCGCTTTGGCAATCTGCACCCGTTCAGCTTCAAATTGTTGCGGCCATTCAGGATTATAGGAAACAAGAGTGATTTGTTTTTTTCGTGACATATACAAATCCTTTATAGGGTTGTGTGATACTTAAGGCGGAGTAGTATATATCGTTTATTCAGGAGTATTGAGCAATGAGGGAGTGGGGGATTTTAGTTGCAATTTTCTGTGTTTTTGTTTTTTGTAATGCTGCTGATATGTCGTGGATTACTATGCGCCGAGCACAAGAGAGCGATCTGAATTGTGTATTTGAGTGTGATGCCCAGATGACAGAGGAGATCTATGCGTCATGGTTAATGAGCGTGGTGCCATTTCCTCATACCTATGTGCCGCAATTAATTGATCAGGTACTGAGTCATAATAAAGCATTGTATCGTAGGTGTAGCGGGAAGGTGTCGCGGCGAGTTTTTTTATGGGTATTTGAAGATCGAGAGTCTGCCGGCATAGTGGGCTTTGCTTTGTGTCGATTAATTCCTGAGAGTTTTTTGCTTATTGATACGTTGTATGTAAAGCCTTGCTATCGTCGTCGCGGAATAGCGCGATGGTTTGTTGCGCATGTGGCGCACTTATTTCCTCATGTGCGACAGCTTGTTCTGGAGACCTTGAAGAATGAGGGTATTGCATCCGGTGAGCGTTGTGCGGCAATTGCCGCGTATCAAGCGCTTGGCTTTTATAGAATGCCTGTGGAGCTGCTGACACAATTGCGGCACTGGTTTCCGGCGAGTGAGCGTTTTATGTTGTCTGATGAACGGGTGTGGGACTGTAGGTGTGATATATATTACGAGCGTTTAGTATATGAGTGTCCTGTGCGTGATCATGTATTTATAGCGGCACGTAAAAAAATAACCTCTTTATTGTGGAATATTTTAGGTGTCATAAAAATGCCTATTAATAGTACGCGCGAGCGCGCGCGAGAATAGTGGTCGGTGATGGGTCTTGTGGTAAAGATTTTTTTAAGAGTTTTGAATGAGGGTTGCTTGGGGTCTTTTTCTTTTGAAAATGTTGCGTATGAGTGGCAGAGTGTGAAATAGTGCTCAAAATTAAGTGTGCCAAACCATTTTTAACAAAAAAACAGCATCAAAGTAAAAATATTTTTTTGAGCAACGAACCGCTTAAAAAGAGCCGCTAAAATCGGTGTTTTTCTAGTGCGAGCCAGGTCGTTTTATGGGTCAATTTAGACTCTTTTTGGGGAACTTTTAAAAAAGTTATATAAATTCGCTTGCAATTTCTGACCGATCGTTTATTCTACTCCACATGTTCGACGGAACGCGGGACGCAAAAAAGCGCGACGCAGTCGAGAAAAACATTGAGTTCATTGAAATTTACCGTAGTGATATAAACCAAATCTAACGAAAGTTAGATTATAGGTCTGAGTCGTAGACGACTGAGAATTATAAAAAAATTGCATATAATTGCAAAGAGCATCTGGAGGATGCCTTGGTATCAGGAGGCGATGAAAGAGGTGATAGGCTACCAAAAGCCTCGGGGAGCTGCCAAATAAGCTTTGATCCGGGGGTTTCTGAATGGGGCAACCCGCTAGATTGTAGATCTAGCATCTGCTTATGAATATATAGTAAGTAGAAGCGAACCGCATGAACTGAAACATCTAAGTAGTGCGAGGAAAAGAAAACGAATGTGATTCCCTGAGTAGTGGTGAGCGAAAAGGGAAGAGCCAAAAACCTATGCAATGTAAGCTGATACGCGTTGTTGTATGGGGGTTGAGGGAAGCATGAGTGCACAAGTATCGATGTGCAGCTAGATTTTTTTGTTGTAGCAGAATTGTTTTGGAACGGACAACCATAGAAAGTGAGAGTCTTGTATGTTAAACAACAAAAAAATTAGTCGATGTTCTCCCAAGTACCGCGGAGCACGTGAAATTCCGCGGGAATCTGTCCCGACCATGGGATAAGGCTAAATACTACCTGATGACCGATAGTGAACAAGTACCGTGAGGGAAAGGTGAAAAGAACCCCGGGAGGGGAGTGAAATAGACACTGAAACCAGATGCTTATAACCGGTGGGAGCACAGTATACGTACGTGTGACCACGTGCCTTTTGCATAATGAGCCAACGAGTTACTCCTCTGTTGCAAGGTTAAGTTTTGAAAGAACGGAGCCGTAGCGAAAGCGAGTCTGAATAGGGCGTTTAGTAGCAGGGGGTAGACCCGAAACCTAGTGAGCTACCCATGAACAAGGTGAAGTCTTAGTAAGATAAGATGGAGGCCTGAACCGGTGTGGGTTGAAAACTGCTCGGATGATTTGTGGGTAGGAGTGAAAGGCTAATCAAACTGGGATATAGCTGGTTCTCTCCGAAATATATTTAGGTATAGCCTCACGTGTTAGTGTATGGCGGTAAAGCACAGTTTGGGCTAGGGGGCGCGAGCTTACCAAACCCTTACTAACTCTGAATGTCGTACATGTAGAGCGTGGGAGTCAGACTGCGGGGGATAAGCTCCGTGGTCGAAAGGGAAAGAGCCCAGATCAACAACTAAGGTCCCCAAGTATTCGCTAAGTGGGAAAAGAAGTGAAAATACACAGACAGCCAGGAGGTTGGCTTAGAAGCAGCCATCCTTTAAAGAAAGCGTAATAG
>JBAXGS010000102.1:0-3723 GCA_037139275.1 bacterium
CACAGCGCCAGCTCCTCGCTGCACAATAAGATAATCATGCCCTGTAGATGTATTCATAACATCAATCCGATCAAGCGTCAGGCCATTATTTTTATCTGCAACAACAAAGTCACTGCCCGTCCAATCACCGGCCGCGCTTATGCCATCAACGCCCACAATGCAAGGACTAAGTACGCAGCGAGCATCTTGCAATGGATGGGTGTTTGTTGTACGCGCAGTTGATTGAATATCAAGCCTTCCTACCACCAGCGCAACACCACCATCTTCAGTTGAGATGGCCACATAGAGTCTATGCAGACGCTCATTCCAGCACAGCGCAGTAACTCCAGTAATCGTTCCTGTATCACCAATTTGAATAAGCTCATGAGGCACCGCAACTGCTTGTGGCCCACTGCGGCGGCCACTTACATCAAGCGGTACAATTCCTTCATGCATGACTTGCGCAACAGCAATACCTGCACTGTCTTGTCCAGCCCATGTACTGCTGTCACTCGGCGAGACGGCAGCAAACACAAATCCAAATTCTGTAGCAGGTGTAAAAACATTAGGGCTTTCTCGCACATATGCACCGCCACATACTGCAGCAATATTACGTGTCACCGCGCCCAGCGCATCGCCAAATGGTTTTGAATTAACAAGTATCGCGGAGCCTTTATCAGTATCCTGTATAATTGCTACTGAATGGCAATACCCTTCAGCATCAGGTGCTCTAAACGCAACCAATGGCATGTTTTTGTATGTTGAAAATGAATCAATTGATTGCTCATAGAGCGGATTCAAACTCATCTTCTGAGTTGCAAGCCGACGATTTACAAATGTTTTTTCAGGTACTAATCCTACCAATTCTGAACTGTACTCAGATGCACCTGTGCGTGTAAGTGATAAGCGCGCGATGGTATGTGATGCGCTTGGATTTGCCTCGGAGCGCGCCACAAATAATGTGCCCCCACTCGCAGCGGCAGAAAGATCAAAAACACAATCGGTGTACGATGAAGAAATAACAGAATGAAGAGAGACAAAGAATACGCACGTAAAAAGAAAAAACAGTTTGCCGATGTTCATGCATTGCCTTTCAAGGAAGAGAATACTATATCTGCTTTTTAGAAGCGGCAGGTATTCTACGTTATTTTCCTCAAAAATAAAGCATTTGCTCTGAGGCACGTGAATTAGAGCGATAATCCCTGTTACAGCTGCAGAATATAATCCATACGTGAGTACACAGCCGGATCGTGGGTCGCGATAATGAGCCCCATTCCATATTCTTTTTGATACCGAAGACACAAATCTATAACGATGCGCGCAGTATCGGCATCTAAGTTGCCGGTAGGTTCATCAGCAATAAGAAACATTGGCCTGCGAATTAAAGCCCGGGCAAGCGCGGCACGTTGCTGCTGGCCACCCGATAATTGATGAGGGTATTGTTGCTCGCACCCCTGCAAACCTACAAATCGAACCATCGCAGCTATCTCATCAGCTGCGCCGACAGACCCAGCCAGTGTCGCAGACAGGGTAATATTACTCAGCACCGTCAATTCAGCGATCAAATAATGATACTGAAACGCAAATCCGATATGTTTTGATGCCCATACATCCTTCTCAGTACGCGTCAATGAACAGACCGACTTCTCTCCCCAGATAACATCTCCTGCATCAACAGACTCAAAACCGGCAAGGATATGCAAAAGTGTTGACTTTCCTGACCCAGATGCCCCAACCACAGCATAGGAAACACCGGGCGAAAACCGGTAATTTAAGCCAGAAAACACCAAGCGCTCCTGCCCCCCAATTACAAAACCCTTGGTAACATGCTGCAATGAGAGATCATATTTAGAAATAGTTGTAGGCATATACCTCAATCCTTTAAAGTTAGATACGTAAGGGGTCATCAAAACTCAATCGCAACGCGATATGAACGGTGATAAGAAGTGGTCAGCGTACCATTAAGAGTAACTGGCTTACAGAGATTATATTATTTTGCTCTTAGGGGGAGGTAGCACTATATGAAAAAAGAACATAAAAAGCCTGTAGCATCTACGGCTGAATGTCGAGACATTACCGTCATACCAACAATTGACGTCGTAGTGTTCCCTCATATGGTAGTACCACTGCTCGTATTAGATACAAAAATTATCGCCGGTATTAATCAGGCAATGAAAACCGATAAAAAGGTTCTCATGCTTGCGACCAAATCTGCGGATAATTCATTTGATGAAGACGGTGAACCAATAAGCATTGACGATTTATTTGAAGTCGGCACTATCGGTGAAATCATTCGCCTCATGGAACTCTCTGATGGTGGCGTAAAAATCTTGATTCAAGGTATTCAAAAAGCAAGCGTCCTCTCAATCACCCCCACCGATGAGACCCTGATCGCCTCTGTTGAACTCGTACCACTCAGCACTGAGGTCCATACCCCAGAACAAACGTCGTATTACACTAAAAGCATTTGCGACCTTGTGTCAAAGCTCCCTCCCAGTAATACCCTCTTCAGCCCTGACTTTACCACTATTGTAAGCCAGATTGAAAACCCGCAAAAAATGAGTGACTTTGTATTGTCGCACCTCAACTTGCCGGTCAATCAAGCACAAGAATTACTAGAAAAAGAATCGATCATACAAGTGCTTGATGCAATACTGCTCCATCTGGGACGCATTGTTTCATCAAGTGAAGTCGAAGAAAAAATACGCCTCTCCACCCGTGATTCAATCAATAAATCACAGCGTGAATACTACCTACGTGAACAGCTGCGCGCAATCCAAAAAGAACTTGGTGACGATACTGATTCAGATATCGCAGAGTTTGAGAAAAAAGGTGACAGTGCTGCGTTTACCGACGAGGCGCGCACAGAATTTACACGGCAAATTAGCAGGCTCAAAAAAACAGCTGCAGACTCACTAGAAGCAACCGTGATGCGCAACCACATTGAATGGCTCCTTGCGATGCCTTGGGGTATTACGTCGACCGACAACAACACTATTCAAGCTGCTAAAAAAGTTCTCGATGAAGGCCATTTTGGTCTCCATGAAGTCAAAGAACGTATTTTGGATTACTTATCGATCAAATATTTAAAAAATGATTGCGCAAGTCCAATCCTCTGTCTTGCTGGTCCTCCTGGTGTAGGAAAAACCTCTCTAGGTAAGTCGATTGCACAAGCTATGGGCAGAAGTTTCGCTCGTATAGCGGTTGGTGGCGTTCATGATGAAGCAGAAATACGCGGGCATCGCCGCACATACGTTGGTGCGCTGCCTGGCCGCTTCATCCAAGCACTCAAAAAAGCGGGCACTCTTAATCCTGTTCTCTTAATTGATGAGATCGACAAGATTGGATCATCCCATAAAGGAGATCCATCAGCCGCTCTCCTTGAAGCGCTTGATCCAGAACAAAATAAAGCATTTTACGATAACTACTTAGGAGTTCATTTTGATTTTTCAAAGATACTCTTCATTACGACGGCAAACGATTTAAGTTCAATTCCTGGACCGCTGCGAGATCGGATGGAAATTATCCAACTTTCTGGATATACCAAAGAAGAGAAGTACGAGATTGCAAAGCGCCATCTCATACCTGCTATTGTCACCGACTCAGGGCTCAGCAAAACAGATATCTCTTTTTCAAAAGATGTTATTGAAGAACTTATTTCTGGCTACACCCGGGAAGCCGGAGTCCGCAGTCTTTCAAAACTCTTTCAACAGCTCTGTGCATAATATGGAATAAGATGTAAAC
>JBAXGS010000103.1:0-3687 GCA_037139275.1 bacterium
TATGTTAAATGTGCTGCGTCTTATCTTTGTTTAACTAAATCATGCGTCGGCCCTGTAATGATATTGGACTACTCCCTCTTTTGTATCAAACGGGGTATCTAACTTTGGAATCGTATTCAGAGCGTACTTTGAGATATAGGCTGTGCTATCCCAACAAAGAAGTAGAAGTATCATTAGGGGGCCATTTACTTGGAGTTTTTTTGGATAAAAAGTCAGAAGCAGTTAATCGCTATGTTGAAGACATGCGGCAATCGCCGTAAGGTGTCGTTACAGCGGAGTTGCAGTAAAGCTATCGGTCACAACCGTCTTTTTTAAAAAGCTGAGCGTTCCGGCGTGAGTTGCGCAGAGTTCCGGTTCTGTTGCGCGTCCCAAATGCCATACGCGGCCCAGTGTGAGCGCGGCATGAATAACTGAATCGCTTTGCAGCGCTTTAATAAACTCTTCTTCAAGCGAGCGCTTTGGTTTTTCACTCTGGGCATTAAGTGTTTTTTCAGGCATTGGTTCTCCAGTAACTTCGGCGCGTGTAATGTGGTTTGCCAGAGCAACTTCTTTGCCGAACAGATCTTCAATCCATTTGAGTTCATGGGCCGGTATTGTTTTTGGCTTTACCGTAATATCGGGAGTAATACCCAGTGCTTGTATGCATTGACCATCAGGGAGGGCGTACAAAAGAGTGGTCAGCTTAATAGCACAGCCGTTTTTGAGTGGTATAATTTCTTGTACCGATCCTTTGCCAAAGCTCGGCATCCCAATAATAAATAGAGGAAGGTTGTGTGTACGGGCATGGTATTGCAGGCAGCCGGTTAAAATTTCAGCGGCTGATGCGGTAAAATTATCAATTAATACAATAAGGGGAATGGTTCCCGTATAGAGAGGATCGCCATTGGTTTCATAGTGTGACACTGTTACACGGGCGTTGTTTTGTGTGCTGACCACCGGCGATTGATGCGGCAGCAACAATCCGGCAGTTTTTACTGCAGATTCAATTACCCCACCTGGATTTTTACGCATATCTAAAATTATACAACGGCAGTTTTTAGATTTTGATTGTTGCAAAAACGCTTTCATGTGGTCGGGGGTTTTTTCAGAAAATGATTTGAGCGCAATATAGAGTGTTTCATGTTCAGCGATATGATACGCATAGGCACTTCGGTCAGGTATCAGTTTGCGCGTCAGGGTAAATTTAAGGGGCTTTTTATCGCGAATGACGGTTACCTGTACGGTAGTGTCCATGGGGCCTTTGAGTTTTGCAATAACCTCATCTGAAGTGAGTCCTCTGATACGCACCCCATCAACTTTTATAATAGCATCTCCACTTTTAATGCCGCCCATATCGGCAGGTCCTCCGCGAATGGCATCAACCACGAGCAGCGAGTCGGCATCAGTTTCTTTACTAATAATACTCACGCCAATCCCCGGGAATTGGCCAGCAGCCATTTCTACTGTATTTTGATAGCCCTTGGGGCTGAAAAATGCGGAGTGGGCATCAATCTTATTGACCATTGCTTTAAGGCCTTCTTCAATCACGGTGCCCAGCGAAATACTTCGAAATGCTTTAGATTCTATTTTATGCAGTGTTTCAGCAATTCCCCAGAAATGGCCAAACATATTTTCTGAAACCACCGGTTTTTTTGCGGTGCCGGCAGAGCACCCATATGGTATGCAGAGTGCAACAAGTATGACACTCCTTATATTCATGCGATGATGCTTTCTTGAGGGGTTGGAAAGAGAGAGAGAGAGACCTGCCCACATATGTCGGTTGTATAGGATTCAGGGGTCAATTGCTTATCCTGAGCGCATGCAGCGAGAAGCGATATAACTAGCAATGTTTTGCGAAAGAGCAGCCCTTCAGTGGTGTAGAAGATTTCTGTGGGGAGTTCTCGGATTTCATTTATTTTTTTGCTTGTATCAGGACTTTTTATAAACGATTCAAGTTGTTGTAGTAACGCAGCTCCTTTTTCTGCGGGGTCAGTAAAGCCTGTGCTCAATGCTTGCCTGAGTGCAGGAAGAGAAATAGTAGGGGCGGTGCAATCGGTTATAAGGGGAATAGCTTTAAGATCAGGAAATTGAATCAGAAGGGGGTCAATCATTGAGCCCCGCGCCGCATCGACAAGTTCTTTCAGAGTCATTCTGCTTGCCACAACTTTACTGCCTGAGAGTTTGAGTTCAAACATTTGATTGATAATTTGTTGCAGCCAATATCCTAAATACCCTTTAAACATATACTCATGCACGTTACTATTTTGCATCATGGAGTTGATATCGGGAGGTATAAAACTTTCAATAAAATACACGGCCGGATCTTTGGGGGTAATAGTTTCAATGAGATCTTTTTGAGGAACCGCTTTGTCGCGAATAAATTGATTTCCTGCCATCAGCGCAGAAGTATGCTCATTAATTGCTGCGCTGAGTTTTTCAAGAGGGACGCCTAGGAACGTTGTAGTTGAGGTAATAGGGAGCAGGAAAGGGTTTTGGTTGAGATTTGGTGTGCTTGAATAGCGCGCATACATAACCTTTTGCAGTTCTTTGGCTACCGGAAGCTGGGCCAGCTCTTTGAGGTGCTCTTCAACATTTTTTGCCATATCTTTCATATCATTCGGATTTTCTCTGAGCTCAGAATGCTCTGCATCAGAAACACCCATCATGACCAGATAGTTCATGAGTCCGGTGCGCACATTTTCTAACGTGTTTTCGGTAGATTCCAAGACGTTTTTGATGCTTTCTACTTTTGCTACCATGTCTGGTGGGGCGGTAAATTCACGCACGTCGCGATCGCTTGGACGTAAATATTTGGATTCATATTCTTTTATGCGGTCACGGAGCTCGTCTATTTTTTTTGCTTTTGCTCCCGGTAATGAGGGCGCATTAAAAAATCCTGAGCTGAGGGTGTCGTTAATTTTATCGAGTTTATCCAGAACTTCACTGAGCGGCGCAAATGTATGACGGTAGGCAGGGAGCCGATACCCTGCCGGAGGAGTGAGCGGCTTGGTTTTTGAAGGGCTCTGTTTTGCTGCAGCAACCATATAATCGGTGTATTCTTTTTCAATCGTTTTATTATCATTATACGTATCAAGGACACGCTTGTAATAGGTTAAGAGTCCTTCACTTTCTACCCAGCGGTTAAATTCATCGGTATCTCTATCAAGATCTGCCAGCTTGGTGGTTTGTTGTTTTAAGAAGTCTTCTTTTTCTCCTTGCGTTGCCTCGTTGCGAAGCCGGCCAAGCATGCCAGGTTGCTGCGGCATCATATACCCATGGCAGGGGATGGCTATGCAGGTGGTGAGTATGAGTATACTCAGAAAAAAGTGATGGCACATACGTTATGTCCTTGTCATAAGAGGAAATTGCACTACTGACGATAGCTTAGAGGAGCGTTGTTTGCTGGTGCAATGGTTTGCTGTGGTTGGCGGCGCGTAGCGTCGTGGTAATCAAGAACTATCAACGGCTTATTAGATGTAAGAGTCGCCGTCATTTCCGCTTACGCTTTGTGTGCCTTGAGTAAATTGGAGCGTTGCGATGCCAGTTCTTTCTGATGGATCTGCTTGTGTGTCTTGCATAAAAGCTTTGTCTGGAGAGCTTGCGCGAACAACTTTGTATTTTTTGATTCTTATTCCATAGTAGAGCGCGGTTGCATCGGTAATTCGATTTTCGTTGTGATCTAACAGGCATACTTGAGATTTCCCCTTG
>JBAXGS010000104.1:0-3666 GCA_037139275.1 bacterium
TTGAGCTTCATTCGCCATGGGTGCGGTTGCAGCGTCGGCTCTATGGGCGCAAGCGTGTTGAATTTGATCAGACGTTAAAATTGTATGAGTTGTCATCGACACTAGTACGAGATCTCAAACGGTTTAATAAAAAGATGAAGCCACGTGTTCCTAAGCCATGGTGGAAACGAACAGAAGTGATCGCGCCGGCAGTTCTTGGGGCATTGACAGCAGCAGGTGTGGCTGGGGCTGTTTGGAAGCGACACGATACTAAGCAGAAGGCTGCGGCCGCTCAACAATTGGCAGGGCCGCATGCTGGGGATCGTACTCCTTTGGGCTCAACAGGAGAAGGAGAGCATTCTCATGCATCAGGTTTTGAGGCGGGGTCTACTCCGCTAGTATCACGACCAAGTGGAGTATCTACAGTGACTGGTGATGATTTTGCAAGAACTAATGATCCGTTTGCGGGGCCGGAAGGTCCACCTTTTGTCCTTGGTGCGACAGGTGCAGGTGGGGCTGCTGCAGGTGTAGTGGGTGGTGGACAAGCTGATGGCCGATTGACTGGTGGATTTGATCCTGAAGCACTGATGACTGCAGATGATTTGGAAGTTGGTGGCCCAGCAGGCGCAGGTGCTGGAGCGGGTGCAGGTAGTGAGACTGTGGTAGCGGGCGGAGCTGCGGTGGGAAGCACGCAAGAGGTTGCCGTGGCACGCATTGAGTCAGAGTTGGCGAGTCTATCAAATGATGTATGCGACTTAACGTATATTACTGAGCTCATACAACCTGAGCTGATTTCACGATATTGTAATAAGCCTATGTCTTTTGACTCAGCTCGTATGGATAGATTAATGCCTCATATGCCCAAGATTGTTAGCCAGATTTCAAATTCATGTAATAGTGTCATAGCTAACAAAACTGACGGGTATGTTGAAGAAATTATTAAGCGGTATAGAGTTATTGTTAACATCTTGGTGTACTTGGAGCAGGAAAAGACTGGTGCTGGGCGTGCTATGCTTCGGACAATCTTAACTAATGATTTACTGCAGAATGTATTAAAGCTTTTAGGCTTGAGCAAAAATGATAAACGGGTGGTATTTCAAGCTTTAGTGGAGCCTTTGAATTTGCAGGGTAATGCGAAAGATACTTTTGATTTAGTTTTTCCTTCGCAGGAAACAAGACCCGTGCCGACTGGGACTCAGGCGGGGCAATCGAGACTTGCAAGACTTGCTGCTTTGCCGATGGTGCAGACTATGGCTAGGGGAGCTGCTACAGCTGCGATGTCAGTGGGATTTGATCTTGCTCGGCGAGTGCAAGGTAAAATCCCGCAAAATCCTCCAGTATTAATATTACGGGAAAGTTGATTATATGAAAAAAGTGTTAGTAAGTATTCTGATGATATCTACGTTTTTTAATCTTATTCCCGCAGCTGATCAGATTGTGGTTGAAGAGATTAAGCCAGACAATAAGTTGCTCGTGACGTATGACAAATTGCGGCAGCGATTGTTGCGAATGCCGCAATTACTCAAGATGTTTGAGCAGCTCCATTCGCCTGAAATACGTGGTGAGTATGAAAAATACTTAGATCATCGCTATGAATTTGATGTAACGCTTAATAAGTATGAACTTGCAGCAGATTTGAAAAGTGCACTGAAGCGGTTTAACGATAGTATGGCGCCGCAAAAGAAAATTGCATGGTGGAAGCGTAAAAGTGTTATGATCCCACTCGCGCTTGCAATGGCAGCGACTGGATTATTTGCTGGAGTAAAGTTGAATAATTATAGAAATCGGCAGCTCGTGGAAAGGTATAAGGCGAGCCTTATAGAGGTAGTTGGTGAAGGAGATAGTGTTCGTCCTGATATTGGAGGGCTTAATGCTTTTAACGCCTTATCTTGGGAGCAGCAAGTGTCTAGGGCCAAGGAAGCTATTGCGCAAGCAAAATCTGACGAGCAACAACAACTTTTATCGTCAGACAAGAGAGTTTCTCCATGGGCCAGAATTATTGGGTAAGACAACACTACACGTTTAGTATAGTGGGCTACGAACTTGCTTTATATCGTGCGTTTGAATGTGAACATGTTACAATGTTTTGGTTATAGCAGTGTAGAGATGTAGGTTTGGGAATAGATGAAAAATAAGTATGTACTGTACTGCGGCATGGCGGTGGTGAGTCTTGGTGGGGGTTCTTTATGCCCGGCAGCAAGTAAAGCTGCTCGCAAGCAAGATACTCAGGCGCATTTTTTTTTGGCCACCTATGATGCGTTGCTAAAATCTTTATCTTTATATCCTACCGTGCAAGAAATTTTTAAGCAGATACATTCACTTCCGGTGAGTGGAGACCGATCTTTGTATAGGGCATATGTGCAGCTTATTATTGCAGAGATGGCTGAGCAGAATATGCCTGCAGATTTTATGAAAGCAATCATGCAATTTAATAAACGGATGGTTCCTCGGAGCAAGGGGTCTTGGTGGAAGCGAGCTGATGTGTGGGTACCAATTGCGGCATCTTTGGTCGTAGCTGGTATTGGAGCTTGGTATGTGTGGTCAAACCGTAAAACCAAACTTAAAGGACCAGGGCCTGTGCAGAGGGGCGTGTCTCATGCGAGCGATCTTATGCTTCAGGATGGGGCATCGCCATTAGCGGTTGATGACTATAGTGAGCTGCATGATGCTGGATCAGCGGACGTTAGCGCAGGCGCTGTTTTGGTTAAACAGCATGAAGAAGTGGTGTTGCCACACCGGAGTGATGCGGGCATTCGTACTCTAGTGGCTGATGCAGGCTCAGGTTCAGACGAAGAAACAGGTCGTGCCGGTGCTGGTAGTAGTGATGCTGAGGTAGCTGCGCATCCTTCACTGGGGAGCGCAGGGGGTGCCTCGTCAGTCGTGACTGTTGAGGATTTTAATACACAACTGGGGGAATTTAGTAAAGGTGAGCCAGCTGCGCTTGCTTATTTTATACAACTTTTTACACCGATTGAGATAATTCGGGGCAATACGGTTGAGTGGTTTTTTAAGTATGAACAATTACATACTATACAAGCAGAAGCTGTTGAGGTTATTGATATAGGGCTCGAGTTAAATAGGATTGCAGTGGCGGATATTAAAAACCGTGAAGAGGCTACAAAGACTGGAACTTGGTATGGGATGTCTACGTATAATCGACTTCCTGCTGGAGACCCAATGGTGCAAGCAATTATTGATAGGTATGTCCTTATGTACTACGTTGTGTATTACATGCGTAATGCTCGACAAGGCCGGCTTATCTGGACCAAATGGGGGACACCTGAACAGATAAAAGAAAGTCTTGCTCCTATTCTGACTCTTTCTCAGTCTGGGGCCATTATTGATGCATTAGTACAGCGCTTAAAATTTAGTGCACAGACCGTTGCGTGGGGTAAAAGAGCTTTGTCTGTTATTCAAAGTTTGAGGCAGACTGATCTACTGATTGATCCGGTGCAAAAAAACCTTCAGCAATTCTGTGGTATCTCTGATGCGCAAGCTGCTCAGATGGCAAGGGCATCTAAAACCGGGGAGTAGTTTTTCCCATGCGGATTGCTTCATACCGTTCTTCTGCTGTTGTCCAATCAATATTTTTCATGAATGCAGCAATATAATCACCACGTCCGGATGCTAGATGATCAACCATGTATGCATGCTCCCATACGTCGAGTACAAGTACTGGTGCAAATC
>JBAXGS010000105.1:0-3611 GCA_037139275.1 bacterium
CACCGGTGCTACCGCATCCTGCACCAGTAGAAGCTTCAGGTGTGTCTTCTATGCGACCTACATTAAGATCACTACCTGGGCTTTTTTGAGAAACATGCTCGCGGACAGGAGTTGTCATGTCACTATCGTCTAATAAACGAGATGCGTGTGATGGTGATGCTGGCGGTGACTCTGGTATGCGAGGTATTGGACCGTAGTATACTGGGTTCTCACGCCTAAGCCGTTGTGGTGAAGCTGGATCATGCCTCTCAGCAACTGATGGCTCAATTATTGGTATATGTCCGCCAGTCGGTGTGTCAGTTGACAGTGTTTGTTCTAAGCCGTGATTTGCACCTTCAGGTGTGTAAGGCAACACTGAACCTTCAGGGCTGCCCAAGCCGTCTGAGTTTGCAGTATCAACAGGCTGCCCGGTTGTGTTTGCAGGATTCTCCCCATCAGGCGATCCTTCACCTGAACCGTTTGCATGGAATGATTGACTGCGTCTTCGTGTTTTACACAAGAAAACACCTGCTCCAACGGCAACAGCCATAAGGACAGTCGATCCAACGGCAATATAGATTGCTCGGCGCCTCTTTTTTTTAGACAGCATAGAGTGTAATGGTTTTTTGCTTGTGCTGCTCGCAGCATGGCTCATCGTTGGCTGCGCTGCAAGCAGGCAACAGCCAAGTATGACCGTAAAATATAAACGAAACATAAATTTCTTCCCCAAGAAATAAGTTTGATATGCGTTAGATTTCAACGCATGTATATAAAAGTACAGGGAGAAAACACTATAGTCTAGTGATTTTTTTATTCGGTGCGCTGATGTTGTGACTGCAGAGATCTCTCAAGCGCCGCATGGAAATGGTGAGCTTGTATCTGTTCTGCGTTATCAATGCATGCGTACATAGCGGCATCATTGACGATATTGCGAATAGCTGCGCCGCTAAATCCTTCTGTATAGAACACCAGGGAGTCATAGGGCACATCGGTCAGATCTACTTTGGGGAGCTTGGTAATATACAATTCAAAGATCTTACGTCGCTCACTATCGGAAGGGAGTGAAATAGGAACAATCCGTGAAAATCGGCCTTCGCGGCGGAGGCGGTAGTCAACTGCTTCCAGGTGATTGGTTGCGCCAATCACCACAACCGCATTTTCTTTTACAAAGCCATCCATTTGGGTAAGGAGCTCATTGACTGACTGCGGGCTGGTTATACCATCGCATTCATCAATAAATATTATGCAGGGGCTTACCATGCTTGCGCTGGCAAACAGCTTTCTAATTTCTTGTGCTCCTTCTCCCAGAAATTTGGTATCAAAGTTACCTCCCGACACGCTAATAACTTGGCAATGGGCTTCGTTGGCGAGTGCTCGCACTAGCATCGTTTTTCCGGTTCCTGGTGGCCCCACAAGCAAAATCCCTTTGGGAGGATTGACGCCAAACTCTTTGAGTTTTTCTGGGTAGCGCAGGCTGTAGACTAAGAATTTAAATTCACTAATAATATCTTCAAGCCCTCCAATGTCGCTGAAAGAGAGTTTGTCATACTCTGACCGGTTGCTGCCAAAGATACTTGTTTTCATTGCGTTGCGAGCTTGTTCAAGTGCCAGGAGAATATGTAAGTCTTCCACTTTGGTTGACCGTACATCGCTGATGGCGATTTGGACCGCTCCATTGACCACTGATTTCAATTGAGATTGGCTAAACCCTTTAGTTTGTTCAACTGCCTGGGTAATAGTTTCATCGCTCACAGAAACCCGCGGAAGTCTGTTGAGATAGTGCCTGAGCGTTGCCGCGCGTCCCTGGGCTGTTGGTAGGCCAATGGTGATGACATCAAACCTATGCGGCGCTTTAAACGCATCATCCACATCTTGAATGCAGTTGGTGGCGGTGATTACTAAGATTTTACTTTGGTGGTTCAATTTATTCATTTGAGTGAGGAGCTCGAGTGTTGTTTGGCGATATTCTTGTTCGCCACCGCCGCCATTCCCATCACCTCCACGTTTTTTTGCTGCCGCATCAATCTCATCAATAAAGATCACGGCGGGAGCAGTTTGGTGCGCATTGTTAAAGAGCTCGCGCACTCGCTGGGCTCCAGTTCCTACAAAGACTTCTACAAATGATGATGCGGAGCATTCATGGAAGGTATAGCCAAGTTCATTGGCAATTGCTCGTGCCAGCATTGTTTTACCCGTTCCCGGAGGGCCTTCAAGCAAAATTCCTTTTTTATGTTCACCACCAAATAATTGGAGTCGTGCAGGATCTTTAAATTGTTCTACAACTCCCCGCAGGGTCGCAACTGCTTCATCTTGCCCAACGATATTATTGAAGCGAATATCTTCGTCATTAAGGACTATGGTTTTTTTAGCTCGGTTTGGTTTTTTTGCCGGCTGTATTTCTTCATTATGATCACGCAGCTCATCTTCAGGGATTGGTTTTTCATAATTTGATTGAGCGGGGAATGCATGATTGTTGTCATAGTTAGGGTCGTTGGTGATTGACCAAATGTTTTCTAAAAACAAGCGATTGAGCTCATCCAGGAGGAGAGGTTGTGCGCTCGAGATTGGCAAGATGATGAGTGCGGTAAATGTCAAAAAAGATCGTTGCATAGACATGTACGAATCCCTTACTTTATAGTGAACGCCCCAAGACAGCTTTTGTAGCTTGTTTTATATATCCTATCAAAGTCATAGATTGAAAGTTGAGAATATGACCAAAGCAATGCGTTTTCTTCTGTTATCTGCAGGGATTATCTGTTTGGCTGGGTGTGGCTATTACCGACCACAATCGGTCTTGACTCCACCAACTGAGGGGCAGGATCAAACGATTAAAAAAGTGCTGGTACGCACCAAGTTACTTCGTGATTTTGAGTGCTCGTATTATTTTGATAATCGGCTTGTATCTCGCAATATTCAGCCTATTCAGCTCTACATTCAAAATGACTCTGATCTCTATTATGTCCTTAATGCCACTGATATCTCATTACCACTGCTGGGAAAACGTGATGTGGGCGCAGTGCTGTATAAAAATATTATAGGGCGCTCGCTGGTATGGCTGACCGGAACCATAGCATTTCTGTGGCAGCTCTTTTTACCTATTTTGTTTTTAGACACTCTCTTTTGCTTGCAGGCTAATAAAGAGATAGCCAATGATATAACCAGTATTTGCATTAACCCTAAGCAGAAACTTGTTATTGCGCCGCATAGCAGAACGCATAAGGTATTGTTTGTAGCGCTTGAAAAATTCCATCATCACGTGACTATATTGCTCAAAGAGCAGGATAAAGGAACCGAATTATTATTTCGTTTTTAGCTATGAAAAAAATAATAGTAACGCTTATCTTGTTGGGATTATTGGCCAGTGGATGCGGACGCAAAAATATTTCGACTATTGTTGATACACCGTTGGTCCAATTTTCTACACAGACGCTGCATCATGACATGAAGGTGTATGCCAGAATAGCGTCACATGACGAGGTGAGTAGGTGGTTTAATCGCGCAGAGGATTTATATCATTATTACCATATTAGTGTTCATTTTCTGGTAAAATCAAACCATTTAATGGTTAATTTTGCTATTTTATATAAATCTTAAAAATAAGTTATTAAATTAAGGAATTGATTTTTTTAATG
>JBAXGS010000106.1:0-3604 GCA_037139275.1 bacterium
TGATGTGCTTGATAAAGCATTGTTACGTCCGGGTCGATTTGATCGCAGTATTGAAGTGCCGTATCCAGACGTACGAAGCCGAGAACAGATTCTTAATGTTCATATAAAAAATGTGCCGTTGTCTTCTGAGGTAAATATTGAAAAAATAGCACGCGGCACTCCTGGTTTTAGTGGTGCCGACCTTGAAAACTTGATCAACGAAGCTGCTTTAATGGCATCAAAGCAGAATAAAAAAGCTGTTGAGATGCATGATTTTGAGCAGGCTCGCGATCGCGTTATGCTTGGTTCTGAACGTAAAACTATGATCTTTACTGACGAAGATAAGAAGTTAACTGCATATCATGAAGGGGGGCATACCCTCTTAAATGTGCTACTACCCGCGACAGATCCTTTTCATAAAGTAACGATTGTGCCGCGAGGACGCGCGCTAGGTGTTTCTTGGTCGCTGCCAGAGGGTGATAAGATAAGTGCTTCTAAAACATCTATGCTTGCGCGCATTCAAGTGTGCTTGGGCGGACTGCTTGCTGAAAAGCTTTTCTTTAATGAGCAAACAACCGGCGCAGCAAGTGATATTGCTAAAGCTACTGAAATAGCCCGAGACATGGTCTGTGTATACGGTATGTCATCTCTGGGGCCTATTAGTTTTCAGAGTGCACCGACTCATGCTTATTTAGGAGTTAGATCTTCTGAGCGAGAGTATTCAGCTGAGACAGCAAAGCGGATTGATGAAGAAGTATCAAAAATTATGATGGAGTGCTATGCGAGCGCAGAAGGTCTTTTACAAGAGTACAAAGATAAGCTTCAGCTGCTTGCAGAGACCTTGATTGAGAAAGAAACAATGCATGCGGCTGAGGTGTATGAGTTATTAGGTCTTCAGCCACGGGATACAGTTCGGTTTGACCAGCCGGTTGAGATGTGATAGTATTCCTGCTCTAAATTGCGATAGAAAGCATACTATTTAAAAAAATTCTGAGGGAATGAAACATGGCTAATATTTGTCAAATCTGCGATAAGCGGCCTCAAGCAGCGAATAATGTGAGTAATGCCAACAACAAGACAAAGCGTTGGCAGTATCCAAATACTCATGTCGTCCGTTATCGCCTTAAAGGGCAGACGTCTGTTGCGCGCGGTGCAGTGTGCACAAAATGTGTAAAAGCAGGTAAAATTGAAAAAGTAATTCGGGGTTCATAAACGATGGCAAATATTAAATCATCAAAAAAAGATATTATTACGAGTGAGTTAGCGCGTCAAAGAAATGTGTCATGCCGTACCGCTGTGAAGACAGCAAAGCGTAAAGTGCTTGATGCGTTGGCGATTAACGACTTAGAAGCTGCACGTAAATTTTTCCGAGATGCGGAATCACTTATTGCACGAGCTGGCAAAAAAGGTGTTTTTAAGAAAGAAGCGGCAAGTCGCAAGGTAAGTCGTCTTTCTAAAAAGATTTTAGAAGCATCACAACCAGCAGGCAAATAAGTTCTGGTTTGATGGAATAAGAAGAGTAAAAAGGGAAATGCTTAATAAGTGTTTCCCTTTTTTTATTGGGGGTAAAATCAACTTGCTTTTTTTATGTGATCATCCATACTTTGCGTGAGTAGTATGTAAGCAATTGGTTTTGTATAAGTAAGGATACCATATGATACAGAAACGAAAATTCGGCAAGCGTGGCTCTGTTGCAGTACTTATGTGTTCTGATGCGCGTGCTGATAAAGATTTGATGAAACGAGTTGATGCTGCAGCGCAGCAATTTGGCATTACCCAAGAATATGCTTTTGATTATTTTATGAGTGATCAGCTTCATGATCAACGGCATTTATATGTGGCGCTTATGGAGCAGGCACTTGTTATTGTGCACAGAGGATATAAGGCTCTTATTACGGTAGGCCCTGAGGCTGAAGCGGCCATTAATCTGCTGGGACGGTTGTCATTTGATGAGTGTATGATTATAGGTGTTAATACGCGTGATGCTCTTGAGGCTAAAGCTCCGTATCAATTTGAGATGCGCAATCCTCACAAACATTTTTCAGCGAACTTGTCTCCGTTGGTGCAAACATGTTTGCAAAAAAATTTATCGCAAGAAGATGGTGTTGCGTATGTTCGCTTACAGGAAGAGCAGCGGCAGATTCGTGATGGTGGATTGCTGGATGATTGTTATGTGTTACTGATGAATCGTAATCGGGCAACGGTCATGGTTCGTTTTGAAGATTCATCGTCAGATGATACTATTGCAGCGCCTGCGGCAGATATACCACTGAAAGAGCGGGATAGAACAATTGTGTTTCAAGCATAGTAGATTATTTGAGTGATATATGTAAAAAGAGGCGGATAATGTATACCCGCCTCTTTTTTTAAGTATATTTTTGGGAGTTTAATTAACGGTGATTGATTCAACAGCGCTTTCTCCTGGAATAACTTCTTTAGGAATGGTCAGTGTAAGCAGGCCATCCTGAACGGTTATCTCAACAGCATGCAAGTTGCTATGACGCGGAGCTTTAAGTGACTCTTTAAATGCGTGTGAGCTTTGTACTACTGTTGTTGTGTGAACGCCGTCCTTTGTTGTTTCTGTTGCTTCACTTGCATCTCCTTGCACCGAGATTGTTATGGTGCCGGTTGCATGGTCAACAGTTGCGGTCACATTGCTTTTGTTTTTGCCGGGAATGGCAAGTTGATACCGATATTCTTTGTCATCGGCAGACGAGACGAGCTTAAGCGATCGGATAGTATTGGGAAGAATCATGGAAGGAAGTTGCTTAAATTCTTCTCCGATAGTTTTAACAAGCTCTCCGATCGATTCGCCAACATCGTTAAGTTTACTAAATGCGTGAGACGTTGCTGTCGCACTGATGACAACAGCTAATAATAGTTTGTTATTCATATAGAATATCTCCTCTATGTATTATGATGTGCAGTACTTTAGTAATAGTACCTGTACTATAGAGACAATCTCTTGCTTTTGTCAAATTTCAGTCTGGTTGCGCGATGCCATTTGTGCTCTGATATATTTGTTGTTATAGTTTACAAAACTTTCTAATTGTTCTTTTTAAAAAAGGATTCTGCGTGGTAAAAAAAATAGCATTGTGTGTAGTGAGTATGTATCTGTGTATGGCGTCGTGTGTTCTTGCTGCCAATTCATTAGTTGCGCTTGAGACCGCACCTTTGGTTGGGTATCCTTCTCTGGCTCAGCGAATAGCGCATAAAAAATTATGGCTTGGTAATAAATCATCAGACAGTTCAGCATATCTTTCTGTTGCGCTGCATGGCGCTGCGCGGCGCTTTGTGGAAACCGGTGCATATGACGTGAGCGTGTATGCAAAAGGAGCTAAGTTTATGATTGGATTTCCTGAGTGTCGCCAGTGCTATCCGGTTGGCTTCTTTTCAGCGGTTGACCTGGAAACGTATTTAAGCGCGACACCTTTTTGGATTGGGGTTCGAAATCTAGGTGGTGGCTTTGGATTGCATCGCCACAAAGAGCATAGAAATCAGATGCCTGAGCAGCCAGCTTCGGAGAAGTTGCAGCTTGCGACATTGCGTCATGTGACTCACATTCGTGAACAGGTAGCGGCTATTGTCTTAAGTCCAGCATTAGTAAGTGGTGCTACCTTTGGCG
>JBAXGS010000107.1:0-3591 GCA_037139275.1 bacterium
GATATTCAAGCGGCAGATGCAGACTGGGTACGCGCGACATTACAGCCAATTTTATTGCGACGTGTACGGCACATGATTACACCATCAGAGCTTGACACTGCAGTGTTTGAGATTTGTCTTGATCAGTTGACGCTTGACGAGTGCTTGACGCTTGCGCGTATGAAATCACCCCTGCTGTATGCAAGTAATGCGCTGATTACTCTTGCGCAAAAAGAGTCACATGCCACGCTCTTTGATTATTTGTATCAGTTATTGCCTGATGCGTTAACTGCTAAGATTTTTGTTCGATACGTACTGATGGTGCGCGGTCAACTCGAAATTATCGATATGCCAGAGTATGTTGCGCTGTGTAAGCAGTTTTTAACCGTATTTGCTCCACCATCAGCGTTTGTTCCTTTGCAAAACCAAGCAACTATTCAGGCGCTGCTCACAAGTTATGAGATTAATGATTTATTACTACTTAAAGCGTTAGTTACTCCAGAAATGTCTGGTGTTGAGGGCGTGAGGAGTATTACCCCGTTTATGCCACAGATTGTAGCACGGCTTGCAGCGCGGCTCCCGCAAACAAAAGAGTCATTTAAAGAATTTTCGTTTGAGCATAAACGTGCTGCAGCAATTGCTTTAGTGATTATTATAACTATTGGAAAAGACAATGAAGTAGTGCCCGATATTTACCCATGGGTTGCTATTTTTACCGAGCAGGTTGCTGCGCATTTGTACGACGCGTGTCTTGCAGCGCCAGCGCTTTTGAAGCATGATGAAATCATGCGCTTGGGCTTGCCTGCAAGTGTGGGGAATCATGTAGGGAAATTGAGATTTGTACCACGTAATCTTGCAATTAAAAAAATTGTAGGAATTATGAAAATAGAAGAACAGAAGCAGACAATGCGTAATGCTAACCCTGCAGCCTTGCAGATTAAATAGCCAAAAACGTAACTAACGATATACTATCTCCCTCATGTATCGAAATGTGGGAGATAGTATGTATCGATTAGTATTGATAGCACTTTGTTATATTGTGGGTGCACTGCCAACCAGTTATTATCTGGTGTGGCTTAAGACTAAAAAAGATTTACGAACCATTGGCTCTGGGAACAGTGGGGCAACAAATGCAGCGCGTGTTTTGGGGCTTCCAGCTTTTTTTGCTATTGTTCTTATTGATGCGTTGAAGGCATATAGCGTATTGTGGTTTGTTCAGGCACAGGGGCTTGATTCTTGGTGGCTCCTTGGTGCTGCTGCTGCGGTGATGCTGGGCAATAGTTATTCAGTGTTTCTTTCGTTTTCTGGGGGCAAGGGAGTTGCCACTGGGTTGGGAGTGCTCTTGTTCTTATTTCCACCGCTCGTGGTTCTTGGTTACTGTGTAGTATTTATTCTGGTACTTATGCGTATGAAGCGTGTTGATGTTGCCTCGCTCTCCTCAGCACTGTTTGGTGTAGTGGGGGTAGTACTTGCAGGATATTCTTTCTCATTAATTCTGGTAGCAGTAGCGATTGCGGTTTGGATTTGGATTCGTCATTGGAAAAACCTGTATACGCTCCTGAAAGGCTAATTATGTATTTTTCAACCGTTGCAGCGCTTTTTGCGCAGATTGAACAAGAGTCATCACGAACTTCTATTACCCAGCTTTTGGCACAAGTATATGCAGAGGCCTCGGCTGATGAAGCAGAGTTTTTAGCCTATTTTTGTTTGGGCGCGCTGTATCCTCCGTATTATAATAAAACAATGAATATTGCTGATAAAAGCGCGTTGCGTGCTATTTCTGTGGCCGTAGGGGTGCCACTTGATGAGGTTGCACGCGCGGTCAAAGAATGCGGCGATGGCGGGAGTTATTTGCTCAGTGTGACCGCGTCTCGTGAGAACTATGAGCAGCTCTCAGTGCTTCAGGTAAAAGAATTATTGCATAAGATCGTGGAAGTTTCTGGAGAGGGCTCGCAAGAACTGCGTGAGCGACTTCTGGCCGATCTTTTGGTGCGGGTATCTCCGCTTGAATCTTGCTTTATTATGCGCAGTGTGGTCGGTACGTTGAGACTCGGCTTTTCTGATATGACGCTGCTTGATGCGTTTTCATGGATGGCTGCGGGCAGTAAATCAATGAAAGCTGATCTTGAGCATTGTTACAATGTTTCGGCTGATTTGGGACGGGTCATTTGGCTTTTAAAGACCGGAGGAAGCTCTGCAGTTGTGGCAGCAAGTATGGTGCCAGGCATTCCGGTTCGACCGGCTGCTGCTGATCGATTAGCTGATTCCCGCGCAGTGTTTGAAAAATTAGGGGTTTGCGTAGCGCAGCCCAAGCTTGACGGGTTTCGCGTTCAGATTCATCGATGGATTGATGAGCTGGGAGTTGCTCAGCATCGCTTTTTCTCTCGTAATTTACATGATATGTCTGCAATGTTTCCTGATTTAGTTGCCGCACTGGCGGTAGTGAGCGCTGAGAGTATTATTATGGAAGGTGAGGCGATTGTCCATGACGCCGTTACTGGCAGCTTTGTTCCTTTTCAGGAAACGGTAAAACGAAAACGCAAACATGGCATTGATGAGGCGGCCGCTGATCTTCCTCTGACATTATATCTGTTCGATGTACTGTTTTGTAATGGAGAAAGTCTGTTGCATAAAACACATGCACAGCGGCGGGCAGTACTCGGTGCTATTGCTCCGGAGCAGGGAATTGTGCGGGTTATTGAAGAGGCTTACATTGAGAGCGCTGATCAATTATCACTCTATTTTGAGCATGCAATGAGTACCGGGCTTGAAGGAATTGTGGTTAAAAAGATTGATGCGCTGTATCAGCCCGGCAAGCGGAGTAGCAACTGGATTAAACTCAAACGACAAGAACGGGGAGAACTTGCTGATACTCTTGATTGTGTAGTGCTTGGATATTATCGAGGCGCAGGGCGTCGTGCTGCGTTTGGCATAGGGGCATTTTTGGTCGGAGTGTATAATCCTGAGCTTGAACTGTTTGAAACGATTGCAAAAATTGGCACAGGGCTTTCTGATGAAGAGTGGCAAGAGCTGCGCATGCTGTGTGATGCGCGTGTAGCCACGCATAAGCCGCTGCATGTGGTGTGCGCGGCAGCGCTTGTACCTGATGTGTGGGTGCAGCCATATATTGTCTGTAGTGTGCGTGCTGATGATATTACTCGCTCGCCGGTTCATGCAGCAGGACGGACCGCTACCACTCCTGGGTATGCATTACGGTTTCCCCGTATTATGGGGTACCGGCCCGATAAAAGTGCCACTGATGCAACAACAATTGCAGAAGTTGCACAGTTGTATACAATTCAGGATTTAAAACATAAAAAATAAGCAATTTTGTTAAATGCTCGGCACTCTGCATGATGGGTATCTATACTATAAAAGAGAGTCGGGCATTTTCTGATTGAGGCAAAATGTATGAAGTATAAAATGGTATGGCTGTGTATAAGTCTTATGGGGGCAGTATCTGTAATGTCCGCACCGGGAGCACCTCAGCTTCGTATACCGACATTGCCTTCAATTGCATTTAAGCAGTTGAAGAGCAGGTTGGAGTTGTTCCCTGAGTTGTACGATTTATTTATTGAGCTTCATTCGCCAGGGGTGCGGTTGCAGAGTCGG
>JBAXGS010000108.1:0-3411 GCA_037139275.1 bacterium
TTCATCACTAACTCCTTGTTAAACAGAATAGATTTTTACACGTAACTTTTTTAAGTTTAACAAGATAAAAGCTTTATTTAAAGCATTTTTAACATCCATGCAGCGCGCAGGATGACGCCTAATTGCTCAACGCGGCGATTCTGAGCGCACAAATCGCGCCCCAACCACTCGTGCATAATAAACCCACACTCCAATGATTCCATACGAAATTGCAGCACTTGCAGCAATACAAAGCCCCGCTGGCCCCGCAATCCACGTAGTCAACTGAGACCCCAGAGCAAATGCAGCCCGATACCCAACCACATCAATCCATCCCTTCACGCGAAAGCGCACCTGCTCTGGTTCAGGAATATAGACAATTTCTTTGGTTGGATTATTAAATCCAATAGAGAGTGCGCGCATCACCACCATTACCCCTGTCACTACCCACAACGATGGATACAGCGATGCCACCGCCACACAAAAAGCGGTTACAAACGGATAGAGCAATAAACAGAGCCCCACCCCACACACACGCAGCAACCAGCCGGTTCCACAGAGCGCAAGAAGACAGATTGCCCCATTCACAAGCTGGCCATATACTCCCTTAAACCAGGTAAAATCTTCAAGTGCCGGATACTGCTGATGCGCTAAATAATGGAGTTGATAATCAAAAAAAGCGGTGATTATTAAATACGCAGTCGATACCGCCAGAATACCTCGCAAATAAGGGCGTGAAAAAATAAGAAGTAATCCTTCATACATACTCGAAACCGTTGCTACAGAATTATCCGCCCGGGCTCCCAGATGCTCTTGAGGATACAACAGAGAACTACGCTCTAAAAGCCACACGCTCAACACAATACCCCCCATACCCAGCACTGCAACCCACACCAAAGCAGGAATCCCCCAGCCAGCGCCCACTCGCGCAAGCGTTGCCCCACCAAAAGAACCCACTTGTGCGCATACCGTAACAAAAGGAAAGACTCGTTTTGCCTGCTCAACGGTCACAATACTTGTTGCATAGGTCCAAAACAGCGTGACCATAAGCGAGCCATAGGTCTTAACCACTGCAAAAAATGCCCAACCAAGCAGATTACTCACACGTGGTATTGAACCCACAAGCCCCACTCCCGGCATCGCAAGAAGCACTGCCATACTTCCAAAGCAGATCATATACAGTACTGCTGCACCGCCGAGCACCCGCTGCGGTCGATATCGCGTAATGGCTGCCATGCACCACAAAAGCAGCGGCATAATGCATACAAACGCAAGTACATTTACCTGAGGATGATACTGCCTGCCCACGAGATGATAAAAAATAGGCTCTTGGAGACTGCCCAAAAGCCAAAAGGTGCCTACAATACAAAAAAACAACGACGAAAGAAGTAATGAAAGACGATCATACAAAATCATAAAGCTCCTTTATGCGCAAAAAAAAGGCGCCGAGACAAAACTCGGCGCCTTTTAGTGTAATTCGTTTTACAAACTAATCAACCACTTGATTGTTGTCGGTCAAACGTTTGAAAGTTGTACCAACAAACATAGCAACAAGAACCCACACGCCCACAAGACCAAATGAGATCAATGTTCCGTACGCAAGAAGATTTGGCATTGAGTTACTAAAGAAATCGGTAACCATCGCACCGGTTGCTTTAGATGAACGGCTTCCAAACATGTCAATCCAGCCTTTAGCTTTAAATCGAACATCTTTTGTTGTAGGAAGATACATCATTTCTTTTGCTGGGTTATTAAGCGCATAGCTTAAGCCCTTAATGATGATCAACGCACCTGCCACAACCCACAATGTTGGTTGCACATACACAGCGCCAATCATAATTCCTGTCGCAACAGGGAACAACAACAAACACCAGCGAAGACCATAACGACGCATCAAGAAACTAGTTCCAATCAATGCAAATACCAACGCAAGGCCGTTCGTGAAAATGCCGTACAAGCCGTTAAATGAAGCAAATGCTTCTTTTGTTGGATACGCAGTACGCGCAAGCATCTTCATTTGGAAGTCAAGAATAGTTCCAATTACTTCGTACAATGTTGCAAGACCAAAAATTCCCAGAACATACGGACGAGTCATCAAAAGCCACAAGCCTTCAAACATACCGGTTTTTACTTTTTTTGCATTCGCAGCTTCTGGATTACCTGTTCGGTATTCAACAGGAACACTCCACAAGTAAAAAATAACAACAGGAACAATAAAGCAAATTGCCAAAGCACCTACGGTAAACAATAATTGGTTACCAAAGAATTTTGATTTATATGACAACCATGAACCCAAAATAGAGCCAAGTTGTGATCCTGCGATAATAAGAGGATACCCTTTTTTCGCAGATTCGGTTTTTGTTGAACTGGTCACAAATGCCCAGAACAAACCAACCATCACAGTACCAAACATTTCGATAAACAAATACAAGAACCAGCCGAAGTAACGTTCAGGTGATGCCGCTGTATTAGGAAATCCAATTGTCGGATGTGACAACAACAATGCAGATGCCAAAAATCCACCGCCAAAAAGCGCTGACAAAGAAATCAACAAAGTGTTTTTATCAAAAATATCAACAAGCTTTGAATAAATAAGAACTGCTGCTACTGAGATAACAAATGAAAGCATTTTTGCTTTTGGTTGAAACTCAAGTCCAACAATCGCATTAAACGCCGCGTCTTTTTGAGTACGCAATAACCAATAAGCACCAATTAAAAAGAAAAAGGTAAGACTTAATAAGCCAAATTTTTTGAATTCTTGGTTATTTAAATCACCCCACAAATAAGTAATAAATCGCGCAAACATCGCTGTCCATTCTCCTTCCCTTTGCAGGGCAAAAAAACAATAATAAAATAGTAGTTGATTCTAGTTTTATGTTGCACAGTGCATTATAAAACTGCAGCTGAATTATATAGAAAAGAAAAGCAGAATTCAATGCCTCATTTTGCAGGGGCTTTTAAGAATACATTCCACGACACCGCAAGACCTTCTTCGGCAACCAAATAACACTGTATCATCAAAACACCAGGATTGAATTACGACAGCTCAAGCCTGCAAAGAGATCGCATCAATTGCAGCCGCAACGAGCGCGTCAAAATAACTAAGCTGCCACTGGTAATCCACTCAATAAGAGCTTTTTATCTCGAAACAGCTTACAAATTGGTTCATATGTTTCGGGCCGATGATACGGTGTGTCAAAGCCAAGCCGCTGTATTGCAAACAAATAAGGGCTCTGCCCACAAGAATTTTCAAAGTCCATAGAAGCACCGTAATCTAAAAACAACTTAACCAAATCGAAATGACCTTGTTCAACGGCTCTATAAAGTGGCGTGTCGCCCTTCCTATTCAAAATATCAATAGGAATTCCATACGTAAGAAGAAGATCTAGAATAAGTGACGTAGCTTTCTTATACACTGCTAAATGCAACAAT